>JAESSZ010001014.1 GCA_016763875.1 Nannocystaceae bacterium | reverse complement strand
TGCCAGAAAAACTGTAGATGGTGCGGTCCTGGGCATTGCCCTGCGCAATGATCGCGGCGCGATCATGCTCCGGCTGCGCCGCCGACAACCGAACCTCCGAGAAACCGTGGTCGGCCAGCGCGCGGATTGTGCGTGTGTTCCTGGCGTACAAAATGATGTGTCCAGGGGCAACCGCGACTGCGTTGGCCCCGTCGGTCCATTGCTCGCGCTCCTGATGCAGCGGGTCTTCGCCGCCGCAGGGCACAAGACTCACGCGCTCGCCGAGTGTCTCGCGGAGCACGTCCAACACGGTGGCGTGCTTGAGGAGCCGAGGGGGCGTGCCGCGGCGGATCTCAGCCATCGCCATTGGCTCACGACCAGGCCCGCCCAAAATGAGCGGCTGGTGGCCCAAGAACATATCGCGGTCGACTAGCGTCAGGATCGTATCGAGGTGCATGACCGAGCGGCCTTCGGGCATCAGCACCACGAGAACTCGCTGCAGCTCGGGGTGCGCGGAGAACAGTGCTTCGTTGGCCAGCCGCTCTAGGGTTTGCGCCGACGTTCGCATCGAGCACCCGATCATCACCGCCTGCGGAGAAAGCACCAAGACGTCGCCGCCCTCGAGCTTGCGAAATCGCGCTGACCGACGAGAGTCGTCCCCATCGAACGACATTGTCGCGCCCGCGTGCTGCAGCGCAAACGCGATGAGCAGGGGCTCGCGTGCCCGAGCGGCCGTGGCCATCCGGCCCATCACCACCCGGTCGAACACCGCCATGCAAGGGTCGCGCATGAACATGAGGTTGGGGGAGGGGGGCAGCGCGAACGCGTCGGCAGAGCCAGGGAGTCGTGTCGCACGCAGCCGCGCGAGGCTAGCCGCACCCGATTCGAGTTCCCGCCAGTAGATTCCTGCGACCAGGCCCTCGGCGAGCCGGGTCTCTCCCCAGCCAAAAAGTTCGTCGGCAACGTCGGCAACGCCCGACAGCTCGCACGTGCGTTCTAAGAAATCGAGGCGCGCTTCGGCGGATGCGGCTTTCAGCGCGCGGGCGAGAAGCTCTTGCACGTACAGGACTTGTGCCCCGGACTCGCGCAGAACCTGGGTCATCACGTCGTGCTCCGCCGCGGTTTCGTCGGGTGCCAGGATGTCATCGAACAACATGTGTTCGAAGTCGTGCTGCGTCATCCGGACGATCTCTGCACCAGGGCGGTGCACGAGCACGCGGCGCAGTTGTCCGATCTCAGAGTAGACCCCGAGTTTCACGCGGACCTCATGACTTCGCGGCCGCGGTCGGGCGAGCGAAGGTCTGCCATTGACCGTCGATGCGCCGCTCGTGCGGGAGGTAGCGACTCTTGTAAGACATGAAAGCGCACTGCTCGATGTACAGCCCGAGGTAGACGTAGCCGAGACCCCAACGCTGGGCGAGCTCGACCTGTTTGAGGATCGAATACACGCCCGGGCTGAGGCCCTCGTGTTCGGGATCGAAGTAGCAGTACACCGCGGACAACGCATCCGAGCCGCGGTCGATGATAGCCACGCCGACCAGCGTGTCGTTCACGCGGTAACGCAGCTCGAAGGTATCGCAGCAGGACTCACCCAGAAACGAGGTGTATCCGTCGATGTCGATGATGCGCTCGCCCGAGGTCAGGCCGCGAAGGTGCTTGTGTTTGTTGTACAGGTCGACCTTCTCGAGCGTTGCCTGAAGTGGCCCGATCTCGGTCGTGATCTGGGCGTCGCCGCGTCGCAGGACCCGCCGTTGCGTCTTGTTGGCGGCGAACTGACTGACGTCGAGTCGGATCGGCTCGCACGCTTGGCACGACTCGCACGCCGTGCGGTACAGCAGCAGGCCCTGACGACGGTCGCCGACCGCGAGGCGCATGCTCAACTCGCGTGGTCGCAAGCGGCGCACGGGAAGGCGCAACGGAAGTCGGGCTGACCTGCCGTCGAGGTAGGGACACGGGGACGGGGCGTCGTGCACCACCAGTTCCGGCGGTGACGCCGCGATCACCCGTCGCAGAGTAGGAGCGGACACGCGCCTTGATCATGACACGACAAGCCGCTCGCTTGCCGCCACTCGGAGATTTTTTCGGAGTTGCGGCCCGCTAGTACAGAAATGGGATCATTCTGAACCGGGCGCGTTTGGTGTACTGCTCCCAAAGCTCGCCGTACTTGGCGCTGCAGCGTTTTTCGTCTCGCCATGCGCGGTGAGGCAGGAGCACGCACAGCCACAGCGGCAGCAGATAGGGGATCAACGACTGCATGCCTGTGCATAGGGCGAACGAGAAGTAGACCATGATCTCTCCCGTGTAGTTGATCTTGCGACCAAAACCCCACCAGCCCGAGACCAACAGCCGACCGCCAATCGTTTCTGGCGGGCGGCCCCAGATCGGCCGCTCGGGCGTGCGTTTGAACTGGTCCTTTTGGGCGTTGGCACCCCTGAAAATCCAAAGCCCCAGCAGGTGCAGGCCAGCCACGCCCCCGACTTGCCACAAGGGCATAGGTTCGGTTTGCCCGATAAGCCACCAACCGCCGATGCAGTAGAAGAACGGGACCAGCACCAAGTTGCCCCACACCAGCATGAAGCCAAACTTCTCGGCGATGACGTCCCACATGGAAAGCACGCCGGCCTCGAACCAAAAGTGCGAGGTGAGGTAGAGCCACCAAAAACCGAGGTAGGCGATCATCTGTGGGGTGAGCGTGCCCAGCTGCTCCCACTGCGTCCAACCAAACGAGGCGTTGAGGATAGCCAAGCCGATAAGCGAGGGTTGGTAGGCCCAGGTCTTGAGGTCGACATCGCGCCACGTGGGGTTGAGTTCGACCCCATACCAGTAGTCCTGCACGAATCCGAGCAGGCCCGGTCGTGCGGTCTCGCCACGGACGCGACCGCCGAGGTACAGGATGAACATCCAAGCGAACGAAGCGGCGTTGACCACCGCGAAGTAGGACCAGAACTCGCGGATGAGCGAGGCGAGCGAAAGGTCAAACCACAACACGCCAGCGACGACGCCCATGTGCGTCGCGACCCACAGCGCAAGCCCGTTGACCTTGTAGTCCTTGCGGTCTCCCGACGGTTGGGGAAATCCGCGATAGGTTTTTCCCGGGAGAATCTTTGCGGCGAGCAGCAGCGCAAAGAAAAACGCTGCGTACACGCTGGCGGCGTGGACCAGGCTGGCCAAGGTCACGGGGTCGAGCTCGGGCACGGCGCGGATTATCTACACCGACGAGCGCGCTGGCGAGCGTTGTCTGCGGGACGTGAGCGAGCGCCATGAAATGCCTCACGTGGCTGTGCGGCGCAACACGTGGCGCGGGAACGCCTGCGGCCTTCCCCCTGTCGCGCCGCGGCCCCGGGGAGACTAACGTTGTGTTGGCGTGAACGACCCCGCACTACCCCAGGGCGCGATCCGCTTGCACCTGCGGACGCCGACCCTTCCGCCAGCGACCGCGACGAACACGCTGATTCTCGGTGGCTCACGCCTGGTCGTGATCGAACCGGCGGCGCCCCACGCGCGGGAACGCGAGCGCCTCGATAACACCCTCGCGAAGCTGGCGGCCGAGGGGCGGACGGTGGTGGCGGTGCTGCTGACCCATCACCACGTCGATCATGTGGGCTACGCCGAGCCACTCGCGCAACGACTCGGGGTACCGATAGTGGCTCACGCTGAGACCGCGGCCCGGGTCGGGTTCACCGTCGACCGTCTGTGGCGTGGGGGAGAGAGCTGGGACTTGGGCGAAGGCTTCGTTGTGCAGGGCGTGTTCACGCCCGGGCATGCGCCCGGCCACCTGGTTTACTTCGAGCGTAAGACTGGCCTGGCCTATGCGGGGGACATGGTCGCGGCCGAAGGGTCGATTCTCATCGACCCCGACGACGACGGTGACATGAAGGCGTACCTGACGTCGCTGGCCACGCTCAAGTCATTGGGCGCTCGGGCGCTCGTTCCTTCGCACGGAAAAGTCCTGCACGACGCGGATGCGGTGGTTGACCACTATGTAGCGCATCGCATGGCTCGGGAGGCGAAGGTCATCGCGGGACTCGACGATGGGCCCGCGACGATGGACGACTTGCTGGCGCGCGTGTACGCCGATACGCCCAAGGTGCTGTGGCCACTGGCGGCGCGTTCGCTTGAAGCGCACCTGCGCAAGCTCGAGGGCGAGGGACGCATTGTCCGCGATGACGTGTTGATCACCCGCCTCGACGGATAGCTTGGCGCGCGCCGCCTGAGCGCGAAGAGTCAGTGCGAAGAATCAGTCGCTCCCCAACTCGAAGGCGCCGACGTCGGGTGCGTCCGTGCGCGTGAAACCATTGAGGTCATCCTCGGGTGCCGTTTCACCGCCGAGCTCGGCGACGCCGACGTCGACCGCGCCACTTCCCTCAGTGATCCGAAAGTCGCGGCCCGCGGCATCCTCGAACGCACCAGCGGTACTCGCAAGGAACACGTTCCCGGCGAGCAGTGGGGTGGATTCTTCGATATCAAAGATGTTGTCGCCGTTGTCGACGACAAGATTGTTGAACAGGATGTTGCCGCCAACGTCGTCCGTGAACCGGGTGGCGGTGTCGCCGTTTTGGACGAAGGTGTTGTTGACGATGACCATCCCGCCCGGACCTTGCTCCGCGTCGATTCGAAACCCGCGGATGGCGTGTCTCTCGTTGGCCGCGAACACGTTGTTCACGATGACGCAGTCCTGGACGCCGTCCATGTTGAAGCCGTTTTGGCCATTGCCGATGATGAGGTTGCCTTCGAACAGATGACCCGACTGCAGCCCGTCGCCGCCGATACTCGAGTCGCCGTTCATGTGAATGCCAGGACCTTGGTTGTCGAGAATCCGGTTGTTGCGAACGATGACGTTGTCGGTTCCCGCGTTGGACAAGTAGATCGCCTGCCCGTTTCCGTCCTGGGTCTCTCGCACGTTGTCGTGGATGTGGTTGTTCTCCAGCCGCAGTCCCTCGGTCTGCGACGCATACAGTCCCGCCGGGCTGCACCCCGCGATCTCGTTGTCGCGGATCGTGAGTCCCCGCATTGGGTTGTCAACGGTTGTTCCCCGCGCCGCGACGCAGGCGTTGTCGTAGTCGTACGCCATGGGGGTCCCGTCGCGCACGATCCGAAATCCCCGCACCGTGATGTAGCTGACGGCTTCGAATCGCACGATGTTGTTGGTGTCCCCGGGCTCCGCGCCCTCAAGGTCCACACCTGACTGGGCCCAGATCACGATCCGGTCCTCGCGTGTGCCGCTGTCACTGACGCGAAATCCGGCGTAGGTCCCCTCAAAGACGAACACCGTG
>JAESSZ010001013.1 GCA_016763875.1 Nannocystaceae bacterium | reverse complement strand
CGGCGTGTGCTCCGCCCAACGAGGCCGTTTCGTATCCCGCCGGTCAGCCCGCCAAGGGTGAGGTGAGCCAGGCAGTCGCCGAGCCCGCCGAGACCGACGAGCCCGCGCCGCCCAAGGCGATGGCCAACTACTTCGATCGCGAGATCGATCTCCGGCCGTTCCTTGCTGGCTTTCCTTACGGCTCGTTCCGGCCGAGCCTCAAGACCGACCGGTTGTTCTACTACGAGAAGGGCGACGCATACACGTTGCGCATGCTCGACGTGGGCGGTGGTAAGGCCCCCGAACTTGGATCGGGCAAGGCGGTCTCGAACGTCGACTGGTCCAAGCGCAGCCTGTGGGGCATCCACCATCACGTCAAGAGCAACACGTTGTGGCTTCACGCGGATGCCAACAACGACGAGGTGATGAACTTATGGACGCTCGATCTCGGATCGAGCGAGCTGACCCAGGTCACCCACCACGACTACGTCTACGGTCTGGGATTCTCCGAGGACGACAGCTCGGTCGCCTACCTGGCACGCAAAGGGAAAGCGGCTCCGTTCAACACCTGCCTGCATTTGCGCGACGTGGCTTCGGGCGAGGACCGCAAGGTTGTGTGCGACAGCCCTGCGCTGGCCTTTACCTGGTCGGCGATTCGGTTCTCGCCTTCGCGGCAGCACGTGTACTTCAACGCGCAGGTCCAAGGCGATAGGACTCGGGTGCAGTTGGTGCGGGTTGACCTCAGGGCGGACGAGTCCAAGGTCGAGATCATCACCGACAAGCGGGTAAGCCGGAACTCGCCGGACGCGTTGGACGGCTGGGTCGACGGCACGCGGTTGCTGTACCGGGCCAACGACGACGGCTTCAGCAACTTGTACTCGTACGATGCCGCCACGGGCAAAACCAAGCAGCTCACGCGGTACAAAGAAGACATCGCGAGCGCGGAGTTGGTGGGCGAGGAGGTCGTGGCGGTGCATCGCACGCCCGCGGGATCGACCATTGTCCGTATTGACGCACGCACGGGGGCCGAACTCAGTGCCGAGCGCTGGCCAGGCACCGCTGACGTGCTCGCGGCGCACGGGAGCAGGGCGTGGATACGCCAGCGCTCACCCGACATCGTCTACGAGGCGTGGGAACTCGATCTCGGCAAGCCCGCGTTCGAAGCCAAGACCAAGATCATTGCTCTGGACCCGGATCTGGAGCGCAGCATCGTGGCGTGCAAGGCCACCGCGGTGAAGATCCCGACGTTCGACGTGGACAAGGCGACCCACAAGACCCGTATGCTTCACGCGTTTGTGTTGGAGCCACGGGAGCCGGTGTCCGACGACACGCAGCGTCTCGCGATGGTCACGTCGTTCTACGGCGGCGGCAATAGCTACCGGACGTTCGACCAGATCATGTGCGCTGCGGGCCTGACGGTCGTATCCCCCGCCGTGCGCGGAAGCTCAGGCTTTGGCAAGGCGTTCTACTCGCTCAACGACAAGGATCTGGGCGGTGACGAGATCGTCGATGTCTTCCGGGTCGCGCAGTGGGTCGAGTCACGCGAGGGCTTGTCGTCCCGCCGCGTCGGGGTTTACGGCGGTAGCCACGGTGGGTACGCCACGATGCGTGCGCTGACCTTTCCGCCCGGGACCAACGGCCACAAAGACGTCTACCCGCTTGGGTTTGGGCTTTCGCACGCAGGATTTTCCGACATCAAGACGTTCTACGACGCGACCAACATCCCAGACTGGGTTGTGCTTGAGAGCGGCGACCCTTCGAAGCCCAAAGAGCTCGCGAGGATGAAAGATCGTAGTCCACTCACTCATGTCGCGCGTCTCCGCGCGCCGTTGTTGGTGACGCACGGTAGCCAGGATTGGCGGGTGCCAGTGACGGAGAGCCGCCAGTTCGCCAAGGCCGCCAAGGCGTTGGGGCTCCCCGTGCAGTACGTCGAATTCGAGGGACAGGGGCACCATATCGAGGGATTGGCGCTGCAGGTTCAGCTGTACCAGGCACGATTCGATTTCCTGCGAGCGGTCGCGGAGGCGGCCGCTGAGGCCGAGCGCGCCGGAACACAATAAGAAGCGGGCTCACGCGGACGTGCTACACCAGGGTTGTTAGTTTAGATGATCGTTAGTCTCGCCTTCGCATTCGCCGACAAGGCCAAGTATCCGAAAGTCCCGCCCGAGTTCTCCGAACACATCGGGTGGCTGATCTTCGGATTCGCGGTCTTGATGTGCGTGCTGGCGTGGTTTCGTAGCGAGTCGGTCCGGCGCGCCCTGTTCGCGCTCGAGGACCCACGCACGTTGGCGGTGCTGCGAATCGGCTTCGCGGTCATGACGTTGATCTGTTTCCTCAACCTCGAGCCGTACTGGCGGATGTTGTGGAGCGACGAGGGGATCTTCGATCTCGCGTACGCGCAGGACAAACTCGGTCGTCAGGCCTTGCGAGGCTGGGTGCCGCCCGACGAGGACGTTGGGCTGGGATCGATCTTCTCCGTGATCTGGTCGCGCAGTCCGACTTCGCTCGGCTTCTTCGACTGGTGGGGCGTCGTTTGTTTTCTGTGGAACAAGCCGTCGATTTTCTACATGTACGGCAGCCCGGCCTTCGTGGTCGGCTACATGGCTGTGTTCTTCACCGTGTTGGTGATGTACATGCTGGGCATCTACTCGCGCACAACCGGGGTTATCGCCTGGTTGATGATGAGCGGGATCTACAACCGGAACGCGCTGTACTGGGAGGGCACCGACACCGTCTATCGCTGCTTTTGGTGGATCTTGTTGTTCGCCCAGACGGGCAAAGCGTGGAGCGTCGACAACTGGTGGCGCTGTCGCAAGCTGCGAGCCAAGGGGCGCCTCGAAGACCCTGACGCGAGCGCGGCATTCAACGCGGGGAAGGAACCGATCTACCGACTGACTCCGGCCTGGCCCCGATACCTGTTCATGCTGCAACTCGCGGCGCTGTACACGACGACGGGGTGCGCCAAGACGGGCAGCGTTTGGGCCAAGGGCGACGCCCTGTACTACGCCCTGAACATGGACCACTTCTATCGGTTCGAGTGGTACACGCAACAGGTCAGCGCGGTGCTTGGGACGAACATGTTCCGGTTGATGACCTGGGTGACGCATTGGTGGGAGATGACGTTCCCGCTGCTGCTGGTCGGCATGTCGCTGCACTTCACGCTGCGCCATCGCAACGAGCCGTGGTACCGCGCGCACAATGTCTGGTGGCGGCGTTGGGGAGCGCGCCTGACATTGCTCGGGCTGTGGGGCCTATTGTGGCGGATCAACGTGTTGGTGCTGCCGTTTTGCCTCGCGATGGACGGCGATACGCCCCAGGACGCTAGCGCTGCCATCGCCAAGATGAACATCGTCTACGGGGCGGCTATCCCCGCGTACGCGGCGGTTTGGTACCTGCTGGGCAAGTGGCAGATTCCGGTGGGCGCCGTTTTCGCCGTGTTAGCGCGCAAGTTCCCCGCGTTGCGGCGGTTGGCAAGCCTCGCCCGTCGGATTCCCGGCCTCAAGCACATCGAGCTGAGTCGCGATGTGACGATCGATCAAGAGACGTTTCGTCGCTATACGCTCGGACGTCGGGTGTGGCTGACGCTCGGGGTGATGTTCCACGGCAACCTCATCCTGTTCATGAACATCGGCATGTTCGCGTTCATCATGTTGATGACGTACGCGGGTTTCGTGCATGGGCACGAGATGCATCGCGCGTTTGTTCGAGCCCGCTCCGTTGCTAAGCGGCTGCCGGTTCTTCGGCGCTTCGTGCAGGGGAAAGGCCACTGGCTCTATCCCGCGCAGTCGCACCGGTCGGTACGTATCCGGGGTCGCCGGGTCCACGACGGCGTCGTGGCTCTCCTCGGTCTGTGCGGTGCGGCGCTGGTGTACACCAAGGTTGCGCCGCCCGAGTACATCCAAGACCACGCGGGGTGGGTCGAGTTG
>JAESSZ010001012.1 GCA_016763875.1 Nannocystaceae bacterium | reverse complement strand
CGTGTCGCAGCACTGACCGCCGCGCGACTCCCTGCAGCGCGAACCGATCAATCCGCGCAAGTCCCCCCGCAGACCGTGGGTCGCGAACGAGCGACCGGTGCGTGATGCAGATCAACCTGCGGGCGCAGACGAGAATAGCGGCCGCGGCCTGCCGTCTGCTGTGCGCACATGCAGGCCTCCAACCGAAGATCCACGGCCCTTTCGTCTTTCATCATTGCATCGACCCTCGCCCTCGGCTGCGGAGACGACGACGTTTCGGGCGACGCGCAGGAAATGCCTGCAACCACAGCCGGCGATGACTCCGGGGAAACGGCCGCCGGGCCGAACGGCTCCGAAACCGGCAGTGACGGTGGCAGCGTTGACACGACCGGGACACCGGGCACCTCAGGCACCTCAGCCGCGGACGACCAGGGAACGACATCCAGCGCCGCCGACACCAGCGCCACCGATGATGGCAGCGAGGGCGATGGGGCAACCGGGGGAATCATCTGCGAAGGACCCGCACCCACTTGCCGCTCGACCGCGGTCGCGCACTGCGACTTCGCGGCGGTGGGGATCTGCGCCGAATACTACGACGACTGCGTTGTGGTGCCGGAAGCTATCGCGGGATGCACGAGGTCTGGCGGCACATGGGGCGAAGGCGCGTGCCCGTCGGCCGGCCAGTACGGCATCTGCTTGGCTCCCGGAACGGTGCAGACCGGACTCGCGAGCTACGATTTCGCGGGGCAAACCGCCGAGCAAGCGCAGGACGGTTGCGAAGGCGGCGGCGGCGACTGGTGCCCAGCCTAGGCGAAGCACGGTCTGTGATTCACTTCGCCGCGGGCGCACCGCTGACGGCAGTGGTGCGCGCTAACGCTACATTTCGAGCCCGGCGAAATCCACCCACTTTCGCAAAGTCCGGGACGACGCGGCCCAGGTTGCGGGACACTACGAGCGACGGCCGCGGTGCTGTCGTGCGCAGAGATAGCCTTGTCTGCTGTCGGCGAGAGGCCGTGGCTCTCACTCCGCTCGGCTGCTGTCCAACGTCGCCCTCAACCGTCGCAAAAGAGTCTGCGGGCTGTAGGGCTTAGGAAGCAATTCAAGGCCGTCGGCCAGTACGAAGGCGGTGTGGATGCCACGGGGCGAGTAGCCGCTGTGTACAGCACGCGGATATCGGGACGGATGGCGACGGCCGCATCGTGCACGTCTTTTCCTGAGCACCCAGGAAGAATCACGTCCAGGAGTAGGAGGTCGATCTCGGCGTGGTGGGCCTTGAAGCAAGCGATACCCGAAGTGCCCGATTCGGCGACAAGCACGTTGTAGCCAGCACCCTCGAGGACTCGTTGGGCCAACGCGCGCACTTGCGGTTCGTCTTCCACCACGAGGACGGTCTCCTCGCCCTTTGGCACCGGGCCGTCCGCGGCGGGGACAACGGTGCCGGCTTGCAACTCAGTGGTTGGGAGGTACACCGTCATGCACGTGCCGACCCCCACGTCGCTGTACACGTGGATGAAGCCTTCGTGCTGCGTGACGATTCCGAACACGACGCTAAGTCCGAGGCCGGTGCCTGCGCCGTCCGCCTTGGTCGTGAAGAACGGATCGAAAACTCTGTCGACCATGTCCGTCGGGATCCCCGATCCGCTGTCAGAGATTCGGAGTCGGACGAACGAGCCGGTCCGGGCCCACGAGTGGGTCTTGGCGTAGTCCTCGTCGATGACGCATGGCTCAAGTTCGATGCTGATCTCGCCGCCACTTGGCATCGCATCGCTGGCGTTGATGCAGAGATTGGTCAACAACTGCTCGATCTGAGTGGGATCTGCCACCACGCGATCCACGACGTGTTCGGCGTGCATCTTGAGGTCGACGCTCTCGGGCAGCATGCGTCGCAGGAGGTTCTCCGCATCCAGCACTACCTTGCGTATGTCGAGCGGGGTGGGCTGCAGGACTTGGCGTCGACCAAAGGCGAGCAGCTGCCGGGTGAGACCCGCGGCCCGCTCGCCCACGTCGAGGATGACCTGAAGACTCGCGGTCACCTCTTGCTCTTCGGTATCGGCCAACGCCAACGACGCGTGCCCCATGATGACCATCAGGAGATTGTTAAAATCGTGTGCAACGCCTCCTGCGAGCAGTCCGATACTCTCGAGACGCCGCGCGTGCTGCAGCTCTTTCTCGATCGTTGCCTTCGCAGCTTCGGTGCGTTCGCGTTCTTCGATCTCGAACCTGAGCTCTTTTTCGACCTCCTCCCGACGTCTGACCTCGAGCTCAAGCTCACGCAGGCGAACCTGCAACGCGCCGTGTGCGTTGCGGAGTTCTGCGGCGGCAGAGAGTCTGGCCGCAGGTATGGAAAGCAAGCGTCGTGCTTTGCGCAACAGGCTTTCCCGCGCCGGGAACTGGATGTGAAAGGTGTCGCCGTCCACCAGCGTCGTTCTCGTCACCGTCGCGCGAGGGAGGCCCATGACCTTTGGCATGGCCGCAAGTTGACCAAATACCGCGAGCTGGAACTCGGGGTTGACCGGGTAGCCTGGCTTCATTCGCAGGTCGAGATCGAGTCGTCCCGGCCCGACTTCGCGAACCTCGGTGGTGAAGCAGGTGTAGTACCGATGAAAAAGGCCCTTTCGCCCAAACGAGAATACGTAGGCTTTCTCAAGGCTGAGAAAAGTGCCGATCGCGGCTCCAACGTACTTGTACACGGGCGCATCGAAGCTCTGTGTCCCCATCTCGTAGAGGTCCGCTTCGGACAGGTGCTCGCTCATTCGGCCGGTGAGTTCGCACAGCGTGGCCCAGTCGATCCAGCGCGAAGTGTCGCGGAGGTGGGAAACCGGGAACGTCAGCCCGGCGAAGATCTTCTCGGGCGAGACTCCTCGTGCTTCAAGCCCTGCGAACAGCGGCGCTATCAGGAAGCATGAGGCCTCCAATGGACGAGATTCGGACACGGGGCGTTCTCCACGATAGCCCATACGCGGTCCGGATGGACCGGACCACGCACACCTACTTTGCGAAGTGCGGGTGGGGGTACAGCGGCGGTTTGGGTTTGTCGCCCTTGTCCTTGCGAATGGCACCTTCGCGGAGCAGCAGCGAGGGGGCGGCGACCGTCGTGGGCGCGCTGTACCCGAGGGAGTGTCCCCCAGCCCGATGTTGGGGCTGCCGCCAGTGGCGAAGTAGTCGTATTGGTGCAGGGTTTTGCCCGCGCCCAGCATGTCCCTGAAGGCGCGCAGTTCGAGGGGTTCGAGACTGCCCAGGCGAACGCGTTCGCGCTTGCCTTTCGAGTTCACGCGATAGGCAACGGCGGGCGACCAGGGAGAGGGCCCCACGTCGGTGATAATGATCGCGAACTTGAGTCCGTCCCGCTTCATCTGAGCGCGGAGCTTGCCCTCGAGTGCCGCGGGGGACAGTCCCTTGCGGCTGCGCAGCACGAGGTTGCTGGCGGTCGGGGTCTTGCCCCACATCATGCTGCCGCGCGCGTGGCCGCTGCTGGTGGGATGTTTGCTCGTCGGTTTACGAGTGGTCAGTAGCGCCTTGAGTTTGCCATCGTCGACCAGTGTGACTCGGCGAGCCGGCACGCCCTCGTCGTCGACCACGTAGTGACCAAAGACCGGTCGCCCCTGGAGTTCGGTCATTGAAGGGTCGTCCACCAGCGAGAACCCCTTGGGAAGGATCCGCTGGCCCAGCCGGGCCTCCATGTCCGCCCCCCAGCCGCCCGCTGAAAATCGTGGGCTCAACATGTGCGCGGTGATCTGGGCCCCAGCGTCCCCCTCGAAAAGAATCGGGCCGGTGTAGTCGGCGAGCACGGGGGCCTTTCGGAGCGCCAGCAGATCGTCGGCGACAGCGCGGGCGGCCGCCACAACCTTGGCTTTGTCCAGTGCCGTGCCCAACCGCATTGCCAGCTGCCCCGTCGCCTGGACGGGCGCGCCGTCGTCTGCGAGTGCCACCGCGCGGATCGAGATACTGATGACCCCGAGGCCGCCAGTGACGAGACTGCCTTCGCTCGAAGCGAAGCGGCGACGTTGCACGACTGCGCCGATCTCCAACTCACTACGTAGAATGTCTGGGTAGTCCCGAAAAACAGCGGAGGCAACGCGCGCGATGTCCTGCAGCGTGCTTTGCTCGGGGATGGTCCCAGACATTGGCTCGAGGTGAACCGTGGCGTTGCTGCGTTTGGTGAACGAGTCGGGCGCATCCTTGTCGCGGGTGCTCTGCTTGTCTCGTGCCTCTTGCTCGCGGAAGCTAGTGGCAGCGTTTTTGTAGGCGTCGTCGGTGACCAGCCAAAGACTCCGGCGCAGGGCGTCGTAGTTGTCGTCGATGGGCGCCGCGGCCCCGCTGGTGGCAAACCCAGGGGCGTCGCGCTCGTAGCTGCCCACACGCACGGTTGGCGCAATCATGCGGTTGCGGATGCGAGTGGATACGGTGACGGCGCCGAACGACGCCTCAATGCTGAAGCCGTCGGTGTCCGTGACGGTGTACGCCGAGTAGTACGGCGCTTCGGACTCCGGAAGTTTCAGGGTCTTGTTGCGAGCGAGTTCGTCGCGTATCGCGGTCATGACGACATCGTCTTTGAGCGACGCCGGATCCGTGGACGTTGGCGCGGTGAAGGCAAGACACAGGGTGGAGATCAGTAGGGCGTTCATCGGGCACCTCCGGGCTGCAAGTCTCTGCTCGGATCAGGCAGAAGCGGCGGCTTGCTCTGTGACTTTGGTGTTCGTGCAACTTCGATCTTGTCGAGCAGCAGCGCTGGGCTTACGGCCGACACGGGCACGAAACCGGACTCGGCGCCGCAGTAGCCGTTGAAGATCTCAAACTCGTCCCCGGCCGCCGTGATCTCGGTGAGCGACGATAGCGGCGTGCCTTCTAGGGCCGCTCCGCGCACCAACTCTTCGCGCCCGTCCGGGTAGACCCGAAAAACGAGCACTGGGTTGACCTGGAACGCCTGTGGCATGTAGCGCGACGTCATCGTGAACCCACCCGCGATCTCAACGAAACGCAGGCCGTAGGGTTTGTCCTGGCTCTTGACGCGTTGCAGCAGCAGCGCTTTGAGCTCCTCGCGCGGAAGTCCGCGTTGCGGCGCGACGATCAGGTTGGCCTGACGTGCGGCGATTCTCAGGCCGGACTCGCGGCGCCCATGACCATTGGAGTGCTCGAAGCCGCGGGTGGGCGAGCGCGACATCAGGAAACCCTCTAGCTTGCCATCCTTTACCAGGCTGGCCCGCTGACCCCGGACACCCTCGTCGTCGTAGAAGTAGTGCCCGTTGAGGTCGATGCCCGACAGCGTGGCGATCGACGGGTCATCGTAGATGTCGATCCAGTCCGGCATGACCGGTTTGCCGATCTTCTTGGCGAAGGTCTGGCCCTCGGCCTCGTTTTTCTGACGGTGGCCTTCGACGCGGTGCCCAAAAACCTCGTGAAAGTAGACGGCAGCGGCGCGACCTTCCAAGATCGCAGGTCCAGAGTACGGTTCAGCCAAAGGGGCATCGCGCAACGCAGCCAACTCGCTGAGCACACGGTCCATCATTGCTTCAACGACCGCGTCGTCGGGCAGGTCCTGCGCCGACTGTACGTCGATGGTGCCCGCATGTTGGAGTTCCATGCCGTCTTCGGCTTTGGTGCTCGCGGTGACCAGCAGTCGGGCGTGAGGGCGCGCGACCTGAACCGTGGTGCCCTCGGTCGTGACCAGGTATCGGTTCTCCGCACGGGCGAGAAGCACCACCTGCGAGCGCAGCACGTGTTCTCCCGCGCTCATGCGTAGCGACCAGCCACGCACTTTTTTCTCCCACTTGTCGCGGTCGATGCTCATCTTTGCGGGGGCCTCGAGGAACGTCACCGGTTCTTCGCGCGAGAAGTCGTCGGAGTCGTCGTCTTCGGCGACCTGCACGTCCTTACGTGCTTGGGCGCTCCCAAATGCCTCCGTGGCGAGTCGATACTCGCCCTGAGTTGCACCCCACAGGGCCGCCTTGATCGCGGCTGGATTGTCCTCGACGGTCATCATGCGCCCACGTCCGAAGCCGCCGCCGGACCCAACACGGGCGTACTGAAAGTTCTGTCGGTAGATGCGGTTGTTGTCGAACTCGTACGAACCCACGCGGATCTCGACATCCAGCGCACGCACACGGTCTCGCCTGGACGACACCAAAGCGCCGTCGGCGGCCGTGATCTCGACGCGGTCCAGGTCGGTCACCGCGTACGCCATGAAGTACGGCGCCGGATCGGCCTTGGCGCCAAGTGCCTTCATCGCCCGCGACAACTCCTCACGCATCGCTCCGAGCACTGGGGCGGCGGGGGCCTCGCCCTGCGGGTTGCCGTGTTCGAGCACGAGTTTCGGCTTGCTCGCGCTAGCCTTGGCTGAGTCGGTGGTTTCCGGCGTGACGGTTTCCCCCGTGGTGGGGCGTACGCAGGCCAGCAGCAGCAGTGTGGGCAGCAGAGTCGCGCGCCGATTCATCGTTGCCTAGGACGCCCCGAGGGGGGTGAATGTTCTCGTGAAGCTCGGACCCATTGAGCCCACGTTCTACCGCGCGCCTCGACGTCCGTCTTCACCCAACCTATCGTGATTGTCGTGGCTCCGCCCACACTTCCGAGGTCACAACCCCGCGGCGTGCATCATCTGTACGCGCACCGCGGCTTGCCCCACACGTTCCTGCGCAACCCGCCTGGGATCATGGAGATCCTGGCGTCAGCGGACGCCCTTCGTTTTCTCCAGGGCATGTGGGACGTGGTCCAAGCCGAACTACCCGAGCCAGACCGGGTGGCAAGCCTGGGTCTGGGGATCGAGGTGTTTTCGATCGAGGCGGATGCGCACGCTGCGGTGGTGACGATGCCGACCCCGAAACGGGAGTTTGAGGCGTTTTTTGTGGGGCTGGTCGCTCGACTCGAAGGCGACGAAGCGTTCGCTCGCGTCTTTTCCCTCGTGCTCACCTCGCCGCCTGGGGCAGACCCGGAGGCGGCGATGTTGGAGTGGAACGCCAAGGGACAGCACGAATTCGTCGAGCAGCGGGCCGATGTCGATCCTGGCGCGTTCGTCGATGCCATCGAGAAGGTCCTGGGCAACTCCGGTGCGGGGTAGGCGCCAGATGATCGTTTGGGCCGCTCCGGTCACTGACAAGTGGCGGGGTCGGAGCAACGCGATATGGTGAAACCCTCAATGTTGAAGTCGAAGATCGTTGCCGCGGGCGCACTCGCGTTGGTGGCTGGCATGACCGGCGGTTGTGTCGAGCGAATCATCTACGAAGAACTCAAAGGCGAGAGCGCCGACGGGGATGTCGATCACGACATCGAGGTCGACGACGAATGCAGTGAAGCCCTGCAGTGCGGCGAGGACGAAGCTTGTTTCGAAGGGGTCTGCGTAGGCACCGGTAGCTTACGATTCTCCCTGAGTTGGGACGCCGACACCGACCTGGATCTACACGTGACCACGCCCTCGGGCGAACATCTCCACTTCGCGGTCCCGTTCACGGAGTACGGAAACCTCGATGTCGACGATTGTGTCGCCAGCGAGTGCTTTGACCAAGACGGCACGCACGTCGAGAACGTCTTCTTTGAAGACCGGGCACCGCGCGGCCGGTACAAGGTCTGGGTCCAGAACTTCAACGGTGACCGAGTCGCGGACTACCAGATCGACGTTGTGGGTGAGGTCAATCGCACCCTGTCGGGGACAGTGCCCGCGACGGAAGGCGCCGAAGGCCCCCGCCACGAGATTATCTGGGAGTAGCTAAAACCCCTCGCGGCCAGCCCTTGTCGGGGGACTGGCGCGCGGTCTGGCCCGGGCTACGGCAGTGAGTCGAGCGGGCGTGGCTCCGGGAACTCGGGCGCGTAGTCACATGTCGTTCGAGACACGCAGGTGGGATCGAACAGGTTCGTCGAGCCCGCAAGGTACTTCCCGATGAGGTGGAACATGTACCACCCCGTGTCGAACGTCTTGCCGACGATCAGGTCCGTTGCGCACTCTGGCGCGCCGCTACCGTTTCGTTCTTTGCAAAGCTGAATCGCAGAGTCCGTCATCTGGCCGGGCAGCGGGAACCCGTGCTGTCCTTCTGGAATCGCGAACGGAAATATGGCGCCGGACAGACCGTTGAGTTTGTTGCCCCACATGTCCTCGTCCATGACGAGGTGCAGGCCGGGGTCCAGCCTCGTCAGGTTGTCCTCCCACATGTCCGTGCCTTCTGAGAAGTTCTCGACATCGACGTGGGAGCCGCCGCTGGCGTCCAGGCCCAACAGTGTCCGCAAGTTCTCGCTCTGAGGGACGTTGCGGTAGGGGATCCGGTTGAACACGTTCACTGCCTCGGCGGTGTACGTGTCGAGCAGCACCTGGTTCACGGGTTTGCCGTAGCGCGGATCGATGTTGAGGAAGTCGATGACGCCTGCTGCGCGGCCGACCGTGATCCCACTGCTGGCGGGGACATTCATATCGCCCACCGTGGTCACGAACAGAAATCGAGCGTTGGTTTGGTCGCCCTTGTTTGGGTAGACGATAGGATCGTTGGTGAGGTGCGCGGCCATGACCCCGGGGTCACAGCGGTCCAAAACCAGCTGCGCAAGCCCCAAGAATCGGCGCATGCCAGGGGTGCCGCGCTGCAGGCCAAAGCCCTCCGCGAGCGCGACCAGCTCGCCTCCCTTGATGGGCACGCCTTCGAAAGTGATCGGCATGCCCTCCGCGTCGAGGGGGGCCTCGAGGCGGTTGATGACCTGAAACGGCTCAGCGTCTTCGATGACCTCGCAGTCTTCGCTGCCGACTTCGAGCACGGAGCCGCGGTAGAAACGCAGCTCGATTCGGTCACCGACATCGCTGGCCACAGCAACGCGAGCGCGGCCGGCGACGCCGTTGTCCGCCACTTCGTCGGGCACAACGTAGGAGCAACCAATCTCGCCGTTATCGAGGTTGACGCCGACCACGGTGTCCCACGCGAGTAGCAACTGGTCGGGATTCTCTTGGCCTGGGCATGGCGAGACGCCGGGTGGGCAGGGATCGAGCGTGCCGATCTGAATCCTGGGCGCGCGATTGCCCTCGACGACCTCCGTGTAAAGTTCGGTGACGCCGTCGTCGCGAACGGTGGCCTGGAACAGGGGCCCCATGACCCGCTGCACGATGGCCTGAGGGATTCCGCCCTGCTTGGAGCGGCTGCCGATGTCGGACATGCGGCCGCCACCCGCGATCGGGATGATCGCTTCGATCTCTGGCTCCACCGCGCCCATCATCGTCGCCATGATGCCGCCCAGGGAGGCGCCGAGCATGTAGATCTTGGACTCAGAGCCGATGTCGACGTAGCCGTCGCCGTCAAAGTCCCCGGCCAGATCGTCCTTGCCGTCCTGGTTGACGTCGTAGGGCCAGGTCTTCACGCCGTCCCACGACCGCACGATGCGGATGAGCTGCATGTAGTCCAGCGCAGACTGCCGAACCATGTCGCGGGTATGAAACAAATAGGCGGTCCAAAAGTCGACGCCAGAGTCGATGATGCCGTCGTTGTCGAGGTCCTCTGAGCGTGAGAACGCCAGGGCATCGAGCACGGGGCCAAGGTCCTCGTTGGCGAGCACGGGTCCAAACTCTGCCTGAACTTCTGGCTCAATAGGCACGCCGTGCGAGACGTTGTCGGTCGAGATCGTGGCCATCCCATACATGCTGAGAAAACCGGCGAATCCCATGAGCTCGCCTGCACGATTGGAACCGTAGCCGTGGCCTAGCAAGACCAGCGGAAGCTGCTCGTGTTTGGCCCGCGCGGAGACTTCCTTGCGCGGCATCACAACCCACCACGGAATCTCTTCACTGCGAACCTCCGCTGGAACGTAGTCCAGTGTGTCGGGCCACGACTGCAGGTCGAGGCTCAGTCGGTCGCCGTTCTTGTCGCGCCGCTCAAACAGCTGCGGAGACTTGTAGGTCCCCATCGCGTGGAAGTCGATGTAGTCGTGCGTTCCAATGACAGAGGCGTATTGCTGGCTGCTGGCGTCCAAGCCGCCGAAGAAACCACCCGAGATGAACGTCAGCAGGTGGGACCAGTCTTCCTGGAATAGCAGGTAAGGCGAACGACCCTCGAACTTGCCGAGTACGCCACCCGAGACGGTCTTGAGCTCCACCCGCGAGGTGATATCGGGGGGGAACATCTCCCCGATGTGCCCTTGGGGGCCCAGTCCGTACAGGCCTTCACGCACCAGCACCCAGTCGTTGGTGATCGACTCAGTGGTGTACGAGAAGGTGAATGCGACGTCCTCGGCGTCCACGCCCGGTGGCAGTACCTCGAATAAGGCCTCAAGGTCGTCGGTCTGCGCCGTGTGGTTGATGAACGGGAACGGTGAGCCGACCGGGTCGCCATCCATGTCGTGGACGCGGCGCGTCACGACCACTGCGTATCTCGTTTGCTCGTCGAGCGGCTCGAGCGGCGCGACCAGCAGCGTGTTGCTCTCCTGTTCGTAGAACGACATCAACGCGTCCGCACGACCCGCCAGATCGTCGCGCGCGGGATTGTGCCCTGGGCGGTAGTTGGGCTTGTCCAGTACGCCGTCGGCGTCGGTGTCTTCTGGGCCGTCGATGATGCCGTTGCCGTTGAGGTCTTCGCCGGGGTCGAGCAGGCCGTTGTGGTTGCGGTCTTCGCTCGGGTCGAGCTTGCCGTTGCCGTTGCGATCCTCATCCTCTTCGTCGAACGAGATCGAAAGCAGCCAACCTCGCGGATCGTTGTCGCCGTACTTGGTCGTGTCTTCCGCGACGATCGGGTAGTTGCCGTTGCCGATATCGAGGTGGCGCAACTCTCCGAAGTTCTCGGAGTCGCGGTCGATGTTGATCAGGTAGATCGCGTCGTTGCTCGTGTCGTAGTCGGCGTCGCTGTGCCGCGAAGTCACAGAGGTGATGTCGATCGGGCCGTCGAAGGGGATCGATATCGGCTGGTACACGCCCCAACCGTCCAGACCGTCGATGAGCCGTCGGGTCTGACGTTCGTACCCGGTTGCCGCCACCATCGAGGCGTTGACGCGCAGCCCGGTGCGCGAGGTCGGGTCGGGCCGCGTCGCGATGTCGTTGGGAAACGGAATGTCGGGAAGCGGCCGATGATCGAAGTCAAACTTGACCGAGACCTCCGCGGGGAGCGCTCGCATGAGCCCGTCTGCCTCGCTGCAACCAGCCGATGTCAGCAGCGCAAACCAACCGCCGCATGCCGCAATAACTCGCAATGAACGCGTCTTCATCTGTATCCCCCGCCGCATCGGTTTGATGAACCGACGACCGCCTCACTTATACCCAATCTGCGCGTGGATACCGCATCGCTGGTCGCTGCGAGCGCTACATGCGCCGTGAGCTGAAGCGGGGCCCTTTGGAGCCTTTGCCCGTTTCGAACGTGGCTACAACCAGCGCGTGAGCAGCAGGTCGAGCGGATCGTCGCTGGCGAGAATCTCGGTCGCCAGGGCGGCCGCAGGGGCGCCGTCGACCCCAGGGGGCTGCCCACGGGAGTACAGGACCCAAGTCGCGAGACGGTAGTGGTGCAGCAGAGGCGCCAACGGTCGCGTTGAAGCGGCGTCTAAGACGTGTGCGGCGGCCTCGGCCCCGTCGCATTGACACAGCGCCACACCGACCTCGTAAAGCAACGTGAGCAACTGCTTGAACGCGGCGTGTGGGTCTTCGGAAAAGGTCGCGAAGATCTTGCTGCACTCATCGTCCGTCAAACCAGCCTCGAGCATCGCGTCGCTCATGGCCGGTAACTGCGACTCGAGCATCGCTGCGTCGGGCCGACTCGTGAGCAAGTGGCCAATCATGTAGGCGTCGAAGGCACTAGCGATGGCCTCGCCGAGCATCAGTCCTTCGAGCGTGGTCGCCCCCGGACCCAGGGCGGACGCAGCAAGGTGATGCCAGGCGCGATGCGCGATGACATCGGCCGTGAGCACGCGTCCCTCGATGACATCGTCGGGCTCGGTCGGGGTCCAAAACCCGAGGTTGAGCAGCAGCACGTGGTCCCAGCGCGACAGCTTGCTGCCCGGCGCAGGCACGCGATAGGTCACCGCCGCATCAAGCAGCGCCTGCTTGAGCCGCGGGTACAGCGGCATCGCTGCGAAGTCGTGCTCGTCTTCGACGGTTAACGCCGAGAGGGGCACCGGCTGGAGCAACGTCGACATGGTGCGCACCTACTGCAGGCGCGTGAGGGTGTAAAGCGGCGACGTTTGAGCGCGGGAGGGAACCTCGCCTCGTCGAGCCGCACCTTGTGAGTGGAAGGTCAGGAATCACCGTGGGGACGGTGTTCCACGAGCAGGGGTATGCCAATGGAGAATTCATCGAGCGAGCGAGCCCGCATCATCGCGGCACTTGGTTTTACGCTGGGCGTGTTTGCATGTGGTGGCGGAGATCCCGACCGGGGTCTTGCGTCTTCCGCACCGGGCATCACAGCGGCGGGCGGTAGTGGCGGCCAGGCTGATGGCGGCGATGGCGATGACGATGATGACGATAGCGGCGGCGGCGACGATGGTGATGACGGAGGCGAGAAGTTCGATGTCGCGCCCGGTGGCGAGGACGACGGTATTCCGTGCGCCGAAGG
>JAESSZ010001011.1 GCA_016763875.1 Nannocystaceae bacterium | reverse complement strand
GACCCGCGTCGATGTCGGCCTCCAGGGCGTCGTACATCGCGACGAAGCGCGCGTCATCACCGGGAAGATCGCCGTGCGTGGCACCGATCCGTCGCGCGGCGTACTCGGCCACCCGGTTCGCGAATGCTTCGTTAGGATCGCCTGCGGGGACCAGCGCCGCCTGCACGATCGCCGCGTAGGCGTGTTCGACGACCGCGGCAATCTCTAGGCGGGCGTCAGCCATCACCAGCAACGCGAGCCGCGACGCCAAGTCGCCCCGCGCCTGGGCATTGGCTTCGAAGATCTCCTTGGCTACCTTGCTTTGACCGAGATGGATCCAACGGATGTGGCCCAGGTCGCGCCATGCTTGGACGTTGTCGGGATCTAGGGCGACAGCCGCCTCAAGGGCCATCACATCACGCTGCCAGGGCGCCTCGTCGGGCTTGACCGACTCGCCGCGAGCACGGCAGCCGGGGGCGAACGCCACCAACCACGCCAGTCCAAGCGCAACCACGGCGCCTCGATGTCCGCGCCGCTTCGTCACAACAATCATCGTGCCTTCACCATCTCGAAGCTCTGTTCCAGGGTCTCGTCGACCTGCCGCAGAAAATCGCGGAACAACGGATACTCCTTCGGGGAGATTCGCTGTTTGGTCAGCGAAAGATCGCTGCTGACCTCCGCGCCGCCCGCGGTCTTGCGCACCGTCAGCACGAAACGACCCACCGGCGACTCGATGGTCTTCCCTTCGGGGAGTCGCGCGAGCCGATACCCGCTGGGTATTTCGTAGCGGATCGTCTGTCGCTCCACGCTGGCGGTGTCCAGCAACATGTCGTGCTCGCGTTTGGCGGTGGGGGCCAACGATGCCGCGAGTCGTGAGTCACGGCCCAGGACCGAGAACCGCACCTGGTCGCGTTCTTTGGTGCCCCACGAGGGGATGCGCAACTTGGTGTCGAGGCGCGCAGGCTGGCCGATGTCGCCGATGCCTGGCGCGGCGCTTTCCAAGACCTCCGCCCCCGGGAAGGTGTCGCCGAACGCCTTGGCCAACCGCTCACGCCGTGCCTCTTCAGCCTGGAACTGAAAGCGAAGCTTGGATGCGGCCGCGCCCTGGATCACACTTGTCTGCCGCATCTCTGCGCTTCCGTCCGGCGCCAGAGTGACGGTCTGGGTCGTCGTTCTCAGGTTGTCCACCGCGGCGCTGATCGGAATGCTGCGAAACGTCGCGCCGCGACCGTCTTCGATGATGAGCACCGAGGCGCCTTGGTCGTTGGCTGGCAACTCGGTCGGACCGGACCACTCGGCCGTGCCGTCCAAGAACAGGTCCAGACCTGGCACGTAGACGATCGCGTGGTTGAACGCAGACAGTGATGCGGGCGCGACGGGAAGCGCCCCTTGGTCCCGTGTACGCACGAGCACGAGATGGCTGTCGATGCCGACTTCAGCGAGCATCACCTTGAGCAGGCTTGCTTTGTCTTTGCAGTCACCAAAGCGCCGACTGTAGATGTCGGTCGTCCGGTAGGGCTTGTAGCCGTGGATGCCAAACTCCAGACCGACGTAGCGGGTATTTCGAACCACGTGGGCGTAGATCGCACCGACCTTATCCGCGAGCGATGCGGCCGCAGGTAACCCGGCTATGGCCTCGGCGACCCCCGCCTTGATCTTGTCGTCGACGACGAGCTGCCCGCGAACCAGATCCCAGTACCAGCGGCCGACGTCGTCCCAGTTCTCGTAGGTCGATACGTGCAGGAACCGCGCGAACTCGGTCCAGCCGGGCATCGAGTTCTCCGGTTTGATCCCGGGCACATCGGTCTCGACGCGGCGGTACACGGTGATGCCGTCATCACGCTCGGTCCGCGACATTTTCAGGTTGAAGAACAGCGGTTTGTCCGAGGGCGCCTCGAGCACGTACTCGACGCGCTTGCGCGGCTCGATGCCCTGCAGCGGGACCATGTCCCCGAAGTACTCGTCGAACATGTTTCGGGCGGCGATATCGCGCTGCAGAAACGCGACCTCCAGCGTGTCGCCGACGCGCAGCCCCGAGAACCGCACCTGGACCTGACGTTGGTCGTAGTACATCCGGTAGCCCGCACTCGCGAGCGCCACCGTATGCGTGTCGCCGAGTTCCTCGATCGAGCCGTCCGCTCGACGAACCCGCGCGCGCCGAACCTCGACGTAGCTCTCGGCGGGATCGTAGGACATGGCCTGGACCGACTGCTGTCGGACACCGCGCTCATCTAAGATCCGAACGATCCGGTGGTCGAGCCGGTCGGTGAGGCCGTTGTCATGCACATGCACCGCGATGCGTTGATGCACGATGCCCGAGCTCTTGCCTTTCCACGCGGCGGGCGTTTTTGTGGCCCCGATCTTGGCGAGCGACACCGCGTAGCGGGTGAACAAATCGTCTTTGCTCGCGTCCGACAGCGTCGCCAGTAGATCGC
The DNA here is from genome assembly GCA_016763875.1 of Nannocystaceae bacterium. Classification (GTDB taxonomy): domain Bacteria; phylum Myxococcota_A; class Polyangia; order Nannocystales; family Nannocystaceae; genus JAESSZ01. The sequence continues at coordinate 4,986 of JAESSZ010001011.1, read as the reverse complement.
GCACATCCGGTTGCTGCGGGCGCAATGACAACGAGCGCCGCAGACTCGCCGCCGCCGCGTCCTTGCTTCCGCCGCGCGCGAGCAGTCGACCCAACTCGGCGTGAACGCGTGCGTCGTGGGGCGCCAGCGCAATAGCCTTGGCCAAGGCGACCCGGGCCGCGGTCTCTTCACCACGCGCTTGCTCGAGATGAGCCAACCGGACGTGGGCCTCGGGAAGTTCTGGCGCCGCCTCGGCTGCTCGGCGCGCCAACTCGGCCGCGGCATCGGGTTTGCCCTGGTCCAGCAGCGCCTCGATGCGTGGCGAGACCAGCGTGCGCTCCCGGCCCACCCGTCCCGCTGCGTGCTGCAGCACCGCGAGTGCTTCGCCCGTGCGCCCCTGCCCCCGTAGCCGCGAGGCGAGCTCGTGGTGGAGGGTCTCGGACTCGGGATAGCGCGCGATCATGTCGCGGATCCACGTCAGGCCCAACCAGTGGTAGCCGTCCTCCGCAACGCGGTCGGCCAACGCCAGCTCGATAATGGCGTCGTCGGGAGCCACCGCCATGGCCTCGTCGACCAGCTCGCGGTAGCGGTACTCCAGCCCGAGGCTGCGCTCACGCCACGCCAGTTCGAGCAGCATCGCGCCGAGTCGACCACGCGCGCCCTTGCCTTCCGTACGTGCACGGGCAATCCCCTGCACCAGCGCCTGACGACTCCCCGCCTGGTCGCGCTCATGCGACGATAGCAACGCCGCGGTCTCGCTGCTGCGCACGCGATCATCGACGCGTCGGGCGAGCTTGACCGGGGTCTCGTCATCACGATCGAACGGGTGAACCCAGCGGTAAAACTCCACCAGGTCACGACCTCGCGCGGCCGGCCCCGGTTTTTTCGCGTCCTGTGACAGCCCCGGATACGCACGCTCAAGGTGCTGCCGTAGCGAGATCGGGCGAGTCGTGACCACCGCGCGACTGCCTGTACCAACCCCGGATGCCCCGGCCGAGCGACCCGCGGCATTCAGCGAGCGCCGCGTCGGCGGCAGTCCAGTGCTCGTGAGCCCCTTGAGCCGGGTGCCGTCCAACGCGCGCAAGCTGGCGTGAAAGCCCCACAGGCCGTCCATGGCACCGACCTTCATGAGGATCCGGTTCCAACCCTTGTTCAGGCGCAGCGCGTGCGCGTCCTGCAGCGGGTGCGCGTGACGGTACGCCTCTCCGCGCCCGATCTCGCTGCCGTCGACCCAGGCGGTGTAGGCACCACCGGTGCCCAGGTGCAGCACCGCGTCGGTACTCGCCTCGACCTTGACCCAACACGTCGCGTAGGCCACGACTTGCTCGTTGGGGCGCAGCACGTCGTCGAACGAGACGTAGCCGCCGCGGGGGATGCCGTCGTAGTCGTAGCTTCGCCAACCCAGCGGCTCGCCCGGTAGCTTGCCGAACATGCTTTGCGTGGGGGAGTACGCTTGCGTTTCCGGCGGGTACACGGCGGTGTCCCCAGCCTTGCCCGCGTTATCGAACGGCCCGATGATCTGCCACGACACCAGCGCCCCTTCCCCGGTCAAGCGTGCGCGAGCCTCCACAGCGCGCCCGGCTGATTCGTCCAATCGCGCCAGCAGATAACCAGCGTAGGCGACGACGAGGGGGTGACGCCGCCTATCGCTGTGGATGCCGTCGACCAGCGACCGCAGTGCCTTGGGCGAGACGTCTCCCGCTAGCTCTGCGAGCAGCCCCGTCAGTGCCAACACTGCGGCAGGATCCGATCCCCGATGCCGCGCCGCGAGTTTTCGTCGACGCTGCAGTGCGCGCTGCCATCGGCCATCGAGCCCCGCGGCCTTGTCCCGCACCCCGGGCGCCTTGGTCGTGGCGGTCCATGCGGGCGGTGGGCTCGCGGTGCGCAAGACCGGGATACCAGAGACCGGGGTACCAGAGACCGGGCGGCGCACAGACGGCGCGCCAGAAACGGAGATCGGCAACGTGAGAGTGAGGCCGATCGCCATGGGCAAGAGCCTGCGGCGCATTCGGGCCATGATGGTACACCTCGCACCTGCGTGCCATAGTTGTGGGACTACACCTGCATTACCCTCGGATTAGACTCGGATAGATCTTGTGTTGCTTGCGCTCTTGAAGACGTTGCGCCCCAAGCAGTGGGTCAAAAACCTGTTTGTCGCCGTGCCGCTGTTCTACGCGCTTCGGCTCTCGGATGGCCCTAGTGTCCTGCGAACGGCCGCCGCGGTCGCCCTGTTCTCGCTGATCTCCGGCTGCGTGTATGTGCTCAACGATCTGGTCGACATCGAGGCCGATCGTAAACACCCGACCAAGCGTCTGCGGCCGATCCCGAGCGGCGAGTTACCCGCACCGACCGCAAAGACCTTCCTGGCGGTGGCCGTGCCCACATGCGTGGGTCTCGCGCTGTGGCTGGACCTCGGCTACGCGACCGCGCTGTCGTCGTATTTCGTGCTGAACATTGCGTACTCGCTGTGGCTCAAGACCATCGCGTACGTCGACGTCTTAGCGATCGCGACGATGTTCATCCTGCGGGTGACGGCCGGTGCGCTGGTTATCGACGTCGAGCCTTCGCCGTGGCTGTTGGCGTGCACCTTCCTCCTGGCCTTGTTCCTTGGTTTTGGAAAACGCGCCCACGAACTGGCGGTGGCGCAGGACGCCGCCGCGCAACGTGCCGCCCTGGCCAGTTACAACCTCGCCAGTCTGCGGTGGATCATGCACGGCCTGGCCGTGGTCGTGGTCGTGGTCTACGTGCTGTACACGCGCAGCCCGAAGACCATCGAAACGTTCCAGACCGCCGCGCTGGTCTACACCGTCCCGTTTCCCGTGGTCGGAATCCTGCGCTTTGTGTGGCTGGCAACTAGCCGCGACAACCCAGAAAGCCCCACCGACGCGATGCTCAAAGACGGCCTGTTCATGGCTATTCTTTTGGGCTGGGTCCTGATGACCGGCGCCGTGCTGTACTGGCGCTGACCGGAAATAGTCCGGAACGAAATCGCGGCGGGCGGTACGAACCGCATGATGAGCGATCGTAGCCGACCAGCGATCTTGGGACTTCTTGTTGTGACGGGGTGCTTCAACCCCAGCGAAACCATCACGGCAGCAGAAGCCGCCGATACCGGGACGACATCACGATCGACCATTTCACGGGGCGACAGCGACGCGACGGGCCACGAGACGGCGGTCGCCGAAGACGATGGGACGACCGGCTCACCATCGGCGAGCACGGCCACGACCAGCGAGTCGGAGGAAACCGAGGATGGGTCCGCCGACAGCACAGGCTCGGGCACACAGTTCTGTGGATTGCCGGCCCCACTCGCCGCCTTCGCGGAACCCGACGTCTATTCAGCGGGTGAAAGTGCCGTATTCGTCGTCGTTGCGGACATGTTCGGAAGTCCGGGTGCTGAAATTATCGTCGGTGATCCCGTACTCAACGAGATCACGATCTGGCAGAACAACGAGTTGTTGGCCCAGTTCGCACTGGCCACAACGTTGCAGGTACCCCCCGACGGCTGGCAGCCCGCTGTGGGCGATCTTAGTGGCAACGGACGCAACGATCTCGCGGTGAGCGATGGCCAGCGCGTGTGGACCTGGATCTCCGATGGCAAGAGCCTGGCTCGTGGTCAGAACCAGCCCTTGGCCCAGACCCCAGGCTGGGGCGTCGTGATCGCCGACGTTGGCGGGAGTGCGTTTGGCGATGTGGTCGTACAGTCAAATCCCAGTAGCGGTCCAACGCTGGAGGTTTTTCCGGGGATGGGCGGAGGCGTCGCTCCCACGGCGTTCAGCATTCAGGGAGGACGACGGACCCCGAGCCTGGTCGCCGCAAACATGGACGGCGACGCCTACGCCGACCTCATCGTGCCGCGCACCGACGCTGACCGTGAAGTCGATCCAGACGGACTGGATATCCTACTATCTCGACCGACGAAGGATGGCTTCGGCTTCGAGGTCCGCAGCTTCGAGACCGGGCCCACGCCATGGGGCGTCGCCGTCGCCGACTTCAACGAAGACGGGTTCAACGACGTGCTCATCGCACATCAAGGACTCACACCTGCGGATGGCGCCATTGACACCGTCCAGGTTTGGTTGGGAGACGGCGACGGGGATCTCGCGCCGCAACCCGAAGTCGAGGTCGCTGACACCCTCGGATTCCCAGCAGTGGGCGACGTAGACTGCGACGGACACATCGATGCCATCGTGCCGGCAGTTGACGGGGTGTACATGCTGGCCGGCGATGGCGACGGTGGGTTGGGAGCGCCAACTCGACTGTTCGCCCCCGGCGTCGCAGGGGCGGTCGCCGTCGGCCAACTCAACGCAGACTCTCGTCTCGACATCGTCGTTGGGCTCGCCGGTGAGGGCGAGATCCAAGTCTACTACGCAGACTAACCGCTGCATCCCGGGTTGCACGACACCGCCGCAGCCCCAAACCGCTCGAAAACTTCGACTCGGGTGTCACAAGCGCGAGGCCTCGCATCTACCCAATGTGACCGTCCCCCAGTATCCGCAGCCTAGTCATCCGCAGCCCGGTCATCCACAGCCCCGTCATCCACAGCCCCGTCACGCCGTTCAACACGGCCAGGCACAGCATTGCCAGCCCCACTCCGGCTACCCTCCCCCTCCGACGGCCCAGTACGCGCATCCAGGCGCGCACCTCGGCTACGCGCCTCCGCCCCCAGCCCGAAAAAGTGCCACCCGCACAGTGGTCGTGGTGATCGCTGTCATCGTCGTGTTCGTAGCGATGATTGGATCGTGCGCAGCCTACCTCGCCACCACCAGTGCTGCACTCTCCGAGCAAGCCGAGGCAGTCCTTGCGCAGTGCGGCAGCAACGGTAGCGTTGAGACGTGTGCCACCGCCATGAACCTCGCCGACCATGAGCGCGATGAGCCGCGGACCCGCGCGATGTTGGAGTCGGTACTCCGAGCCGCGACGGCGTTCGAAACGGAGAACGGCGCTTTCGTGAAGTTGAGCACGACCCAGGTGTGCACAGCGGGCGACCTGGACGGGTGGCGCGGT
>JAESSZ010001010.1 GCA_016763875.1 Nannocystaceae bacterium | reverse complement strand
GTCGAACGGCCACCCCGCAGGGCCCTGTTTCGGGGCTCAATCCGTCAGTTGCAAGCAAACGCCAGCGGCGGCACAAGTCCAGGCCCGCGTTGACCAGCCCTCGCCCCACCCATAGCCTGCTTGGGTGAGCCATCGATCGTTGCGTGGGGTACTGGCGGCATCGGCTCTGGCGACCGTCGCGTGCGAAGCCGCCGGCGACTCAGGCTCTTCCACGCATTCGGACACTGCCACCGAAGCCGGCACCGAACAGCGCGGCACAGACGAGCCCGGCGACGACACCGCAGTCGGAACCACCGGGCCAACCACAATGGGCACCGCGACCCCGACCGAGCCCTCCACCGCCAGCACCACCGAAAGCAGCGACGGCCCCGCCGACGACACAACGGGGGAGCCCGACTGTGCGCCTGCGCCCGACCCTGTCGCGCCCTGGATCGGCGAGTACCAAGCGGGCGTGCTCGCGGCATTGACGGGAGCCGTCGAGGCGCTGCCGGGCGTCACCCTGGGTGTGCGCTCGAGCGTCGCTGAGCGTCGGGCCACCGGCGACTACCTGCTGGCCGAACTTGCCGCCTTGGGACTGGAGACCGCGGAGCACAGCTACTCCGAGACGGGACGCAACATCTACGCGACGCTGCCTTCGACGAACGGCAACTCGAGTGTGCACGTGCTGGGCGCTCACTTCGACTCGGTGCCCGGGAGTCCGGGTGCCAACGACAACGCGACGGGCGTCGCCGCCGTGCTCTCGGTTGCGCGCTACCTCAGCGCCATCGAGTGCCGCGGTGCCAACGTCGTGTTTGTTCTGCTCGACGAGGAGGAGCTTGGGCTACTCGGAAGCTACAACTTCGCCGCCCTGCTGCAGGCGCAGGGGACCGACGTCCTCGCCGTGCACACCATCGATCAGATGGGCTGGGACTCCGATGGCGACCGCGCGGTCGAGATCGAACGCGCCGACGTCGGCTTGTTCGAGTTGTACGACCAGGCCGCGCAAACGCTGCCCACGATCATCCCGTTGACACCGACCGGCACGGGGTTCACCGATCACGTTGCATTCCGCGAGTCAGGGTTTGCCGCCGTCGGGCTCACCGAGGAGTACGTGTCCGGGGACACGACCCCCCACTACCACCAGCCCTCAGACGCGCTGGCCACCGTGGACCGGCAGTACCTGCGCTCGACGACCATCTTGCTGCACGCCGTGTTCGCCTCGCTCGTCGAGCTGTGACCACGACGAGCACAGCGACTACCGACTGTCGTCTCCGCGGCGACCGAGCAGCGCTCCGCGCAGTGCGTGGCGCAAGCCCCGGCGGCGCCCGCCCGCCAAACGACGCGCGGCCAACGCGGGGACCGATGTCAACGACCGAGCCAGCGCGATTGCCAGCGACAGTGGCGATGCCCCCTCAGCTTCGATCGCCACCCGCTGTTCGGTCGTGAAGTCCTCCAGCGCGCCACGCGCGATCGTGCGCGACCCGTCCGAGCGGATCTCGACGACCAATCGCGCAACAACAGGCAACGCAGAGTCGGCAACCGGCGCCGCCCCGTCACGCCGCAGCAATGCCGTATCGTCGCTGTCAGCCACAGAGAGCCCAGCATAGCCCTTTCCTCGCCGTCCGCGAGAACGCGTCGTTCACGCGGATCAATAATACTCCCGCGTCGCGATATGCGATATATACGCGGACCGTTCGATCGATACGACTGAACGGAGGCCCGATTCCCGGGCCGTTTGACACACTGGACGGCGCCGTTGCCGTCAACTCAACCGCACATACTAGGAGACGAGACACCATGAACCAACGCATGCGACGTGGGGGCTTAATGCTCCTGAGCGCCGCCGCGCTGACGATGTCTGTCGGCTGCCAAGGGTCTGGGGCGTTTGCCTCGGTCCAGCAGAATCTTAGCAACCTCAGCGACCAGCAAGCTCAGATCATCACCAAACTCGACGCGCTCGATACGAAAATCGACGTCATTGAGACCAAAATTGGTGAGATCAAGACTGCTGCTCCTGCGGGCGCAAAAGATCGCGGCAAGCCGAAGGGACCGAAGCCCGGCCGCCCTGACCCCAAACTGACGTACAAGGTTGCGGTGGGCGATGCCCACGCCAAAGGTCCGAAGGACGCGAAGATCACGATCGTCGAGTGGTCGGACTTCCAATGACCTTATTGCAAGAAAGTCGGTCCGACTCTCACGCAATTGAAAAAAGACTACGGGGACGATCTTCGTATCGTCTTCAAGCAGAACCCGCTGTCGTTCCACAACCGGGCAATGCCCGCCGCGTTGGCCACTGAGGCTGCCGGCAAGCAGGGCAAGTTCTGGGAAATGCACGACAAGGTCTTCGAGAACAACAAGGACCTCACTGACGAAAACTTCGCCAAGTGGGCCGGTGAGATCGGCATCAACGCCGATCAGTTCAAGAAGGACATGAAGGACAAGGCTCTCGAAGAGCGCATCAAGGGACAGCAGGCTCAGGGCATGAAGCTCGGCGCCCGCGGGACCCCGGCGTTCTTCGTCAACGGTCGGTTCTTGTCCGGTGCACAGCCCGTCGACGCCTTCAAGAAGGTCATCGACGAGGAGATGAAGAAAGTGGACAAGCTGATTGCCGCGGGCACGCCCAAGGCTGAGGTCTACGCCAAGGTCATCGCCAACGGCAAAACCAAGCCGTAAACTCGGTCGCTGACTTGAGTTTGAACGCAAGGCCGTGTTCGTCCGCCTGGGCGACACGGCCTTCGTCTTTGGTTGTCTGCGACGGGGACGTAGGGCGAGGCGAACGCTACAGTTGGGGCATGCAGCGCCTGATGCTCCTGGTGGCTCTATCGATCCCAGTCGGCTGCGATCGGGGCGCAGACGCGGACCCCGACCACAACACCGACGAGGCTTCCTTGCGACTGTCGATCGGCGCCGCGGTCCAGGACAATCTCGCGGGCGTCAAGGACGGACAGGCTGCGCTCGCAACCGCCGTGGCCAAGTTGGACGAGAAGCTGAGCACGCAGCTCGCCACCCTTGATGCCCTCGACAGTAAGATCGACGCCCTCGCAAGCAAGCTCG
>JAESSZ010001009.1 GCA_016763875.1 Nannocystaceae bacterium | reverse complement strand
GGGACGCCCGCGTACATGGCCCCCGAGCAGTGGCGTGGCCAGGACGCGGACGCGCGCTCGGACCAGTTTTCGTTCTGCGTTGCTTTGTACGAAGCGTTGGCATCGCGGCGACCGTTCCGTGGTCACACTTGGCCGACGCTATGCCACAGCGTGCTCGGCGGCCGCGTCGAGCCACCGCCACGGTCCATGCCCGGTTGGCTGCGTACAGCGGTCATGCGCGGATTGGTGATTCACGCCGATCGACGGCACGCCTCGATGGCTACGCTGCTGACCGCATTGTCTCGTGACCGCGGCCGGGCGCTGCGCATCGGTGCGATTGCGGGCGCGATGGTGGTGGGCGCCGCGGCGACGGTGGGGGTGCTCGCATGGGGGTCGCGGGAAACCGACCCTGCGCCGGACGTAGGGCAGGGAGGCCGTGAGGATGTGTCGGCCGCCAGCACGGGCCCCGACGGTGATGAATCGACCGGGTCCGCAGCGACCCAAGAGACCGCCGACCTTGGTGCGGCTACTGGCAGCGCGACACCGATGGCCGTGTGTCTTGAGCGAGCCCGCACTGTCGATCGTCACTGGACCACGGCGCGTCGAACGAATTTGGTGGTTCGCATGCAGGAGATGAGCCTCGGAAGCGAGCTGACTTCGCAGACCCTGTCGGTGCTGGATGCCTGGGCAGAGGCCTACGCGACTCAGGCGACGGGGTTGTGTTCACCCGCGCCGCAGCTCAAACACCTCGACGCACGGCGTCGGTGCCTCGATGTTTCTGCGGCGCGGCTCGACGCGTGGGTGGCCGTTGCAGTTGAAGAGAGCCTCACCCGGGTGCAAACGAATATCGCGGCGGCCGCCTACGACTTGCCGAATCTTCGACACTGCGAGCTCGAAGGGTGGCTTAGCGCGACCGCGTCTGCACTCCCTGTTGGCAGTGTTGCGCCCAAAGTTCATCTGCTGGGATCGGACCTCGCCGCCATCGAGGCAAAACTCGCGATGCGGCAGTTTCCTGCTCTGCTGGACGGTGCGGGCAGGGTGGCCGAGCAGGCCGTCAAGCTTGAGTTCCCGCCACTCATTGCACAGACGCAACTGACGGCAGGTTTGGTGTCCGCGGCGAGTCGCGACGAGGACGCCGCGGTGACGTGGCTCGAGCAAGCCGTGGTGACCGCAGATCTCGCGGACCACGGCACCGTGCAGGGGCAAGCCGCACTCGCACTGATCGTGCAGCAAGGCGGTCGGCAACTGCAGACCGTCACGGCGCAACGATGGCGACGGCTCGCGCGTACGCTTGCCGACAGTGCGCACGAACCTCGTTTTTTCGCTGCGCTGCTGTTGGCCGAGGCCACGCTCCAAGCGGCGCAACTCGATCTTGTAGACGCAAAAGGGACCCTAGAGCTTGCGATCCCGGCCCACGACAAGGCTTACCCGAAGGACCATCCCCAACGAGCCCTGGCGCACACTCAACTCGCCAGTGTTCTCTGGGTTCTCAACGCCGACACCGAGGCTACACGCCACGCCGAGCTGGCGTGCGCGATGTTGCGAAAGACAGTGGGGCCCGAGGACCTTCATCTTGCCGCGGCGCAGCGCGTCTTGGCTCAGGTGCACCTCGCTGGGGGACGTTTCGACGAGGCCAAACACGCGATCGACATCGCGGTGACCATTCCGTTTCCTGGAACCTCGTTGCGGCACGACTACGATCGTGGCGACGCGCTGCTGATTCGTGGCGACATCGAAGCGGCGTCTGGCGATGTCGAGGCCGCACTCCTGACCTACGAATCTGCACGCGTCTTCCACTATATCGGCCCGATCATGGCCGAGCCGGATCTGCGCCTGGGTGCGTTGATGCTCGCGACCGGACGTGTCGAGGAGGGACTGCGCGCGCTGCAGGCCGGCCTCACCACGATGCTGTCGCACTATGAGCCCGACGATCCGCGACTCATTGCTGGGTTTCGGGCGCTGGGCCGCGGACAGACCAAGGCCCGCAAGTACAAGGCTGCCAGGAAAACTCTTCTGCACGCTCAGGCACTGGCTCACGGCCAGTTTGGGTACGGTTCGCGCAACGCACAGGCGCTCACGGATCTGGGCGAACTGGAACAGGCGGCGGGCGACAAGGCGCGTGCACTCGAGTTGCTGGATGACGCGCACGTTCCGACGGTCACGGCTTACGGCATGGGCCACCCCATTCTCGATACGACCCTGCTGGCCAGGGCGGATCTGGCGTTCGCGCTAGGAAACAAGGCCTACGCCGGGCGGTTGTATCGCTCCATGCTCCCGCGCTTGACCGAACGCCGCGGGGAAGACGCAAAGGGCGTAAAAAGGGCTCGCGCGCGCCAAACGGACGACGAATAGGGCGCCAAGAAGAAATCTGCAGAAATCTGCCAGACACCTGGCGGGCGGTTGCGTCTTGTCCATCACAAGCAACAGCCATGAAGACTGCACTGAAAATCATTGGTGGAATCATCGCAACCCTCGTCGCCGCGGTGGCGATCTTCTACTTCGGTTGGCTCAGTCCGCCGTCCCCGGAGGCGGTCTGCGACAACGTCATGAAGATCACTCAAGCGGAAATCGCGAAGTCGGGTGCATCGGCGAGTGACGCTGACCTCACGGAGGCGCGAAACGACTGTGTCAAGAAGGCGGGCAAGGCTCCCGAGTTCGGCCGGGGCCCCTGGGTCGAGAAGCTGAAGTGCATGCGGGACGCCACGGACGCAGCCGCGCTAGACAAATGCGGTGGGCGGTAGCGACGGCTCGGGGTGTCCGATGTGAGGCCCTCGGTTGCCGCTCTCAGGTCTCACAACGCCCTGCGAGGCGGCGGGACCGGCGACCGTTGACGCTTCGTGAGCGGGCGGGCTAAGCACAGGGCATGGCTCGTTCGTCACTCGTGTTGGTTTCATGTGCGTTGCTGCTCGCGTGTTCGGGCGACGACCGCGAGGCTGGGGCCAAGGCCAAGCCAAGGCCCGAGCTCGTAGCGCCCACACAACCGGCGCCTTTGCCCGGAGTACACGCGAGCACCGACCCCGAGTGGGTCCAGTTCACCGCGACTTTTCTCGACGAGTACTTCGCCGCCCACCCGGCGTTTGCGGTCTTGGCCGGCAAACACGAACACGATGGCAAGCTCCCCGATTGGAGTGTCGAAGGCATTTCTGCGGAGGTCGTCCGCCTGAAAACGGCCCGCGCAGCGGCGGCTGCGTTTTCTGACGACACGCTGGGCCAAGCGCAACGCCTCGAGCGCGATCTCCTCGTGTCGCGGCTGGACCGTGATCTGTTCTGGCTGGAGACCGCCAAGTGGCCGACCAAGAACCCTGCATTCTATTTCGACTGGCTACTGGACGGACTGGATCCGGCCGTCTACGTGACGCGAGAGTACGCGCCGCTCGCCCAGCGGATGGCCAGCTACATTGCCTACGCCAAGGCGATTCCGATCGCGGCGGGGCAGATCAAGGCAAACCTAAAGGGCCCCCTGCCTGCGACCTATCTAAAGTTCGGAATCGCGGGCTTTGGTGGGCTGGCCAGGTACTACGAGAACGATGTGCCGCAAGTCTTCGGGACTATCGAGGACGCTGCGCTCAGCGAGCAGTTCAAAGACGCCAACGCGGGCGCGATCGCAGCGATGAAAGACCTCGCGGCGCATCTTGAGAGTCAACAGGGCCGGGCCACGCAGGACTTCGCGTTGGGCGCGGACCTCTTCACGCAAATGGTGGCGCAGACCGAAGGGCTCGACGTCTCGCTCGACGCACTGGAGGCGGCGGGACGCGCGGACCTCAAGCGTAACCAGGAAGCCTTGGCGATAGCGTGCGGCAAGCTCGTTCCTGGTGCACCGATCGCGGACTGCATCGCGAAGGTCGCGGACGAGAAACCCGAAGGCGGTGCGGTTGCGGGTGCACGCGAGCAACTCAAGTCGCTTCGTGTGTTCATGGACAAGGCCGACATCGTGACGATCCCTGGCAGCGAGCTGGCGCTGGTCGAGGAGTCACCGCCGTACAACCGACAGAACTCGGCGTACATCGACATTCCGGGCCCCTACGAGACAGGCCTGCCTTCGACGTACTTCATCGCGCCGCCGGACGAGACGTGGTCCAAGGCCGAGCAGCTGGCGTACATCCCGGGTGAGAAAGACCTGCTGTTCACCTCGGTGCACGAGGTGTGGCCGGGCCATTTCCTGCAGTACTTGTACGCCAATCGCAGCAAGTCTGAGGTCGGTCGGGTGTTTGTGGGTTACGCGTACTCAGAGGGGTGGGCGCACTACACCGAAGAGATGATGTGCGAGGTCGGTTTGTGCGCTGAGGACCCCGCCGTCAAGGTCGGGCAGCTCCTCAACGCGCTTCTACGCAACGCTCGTTTCTTGTCGGCCATCGGCCTGCACGCTCGAGGGATGACCGTCTCTGAGTCCGAGACGATTTTCCGCGAAGAGGCGCATCAAGACGCGGGCAACGCCCGGCAGCAAGCAGCACGTGGGACGTATGACCCCGCGTATCTCAACTACACGCTGGGCAAGTTGATGATCCTCAAGTTGCGCGGCGATTGGACGGCACACCGCGGCGGTCGTCAGGCGTACAAAGCGTTCCACGACGAGTTTCTCAGCTACGGCGGACCGCCGATTCCCCTGGTGCGGCGCGGGATGCTCGGCGCCGACGCGGGCCCGAGCTTGTAGCGCGAGGACGAGGGAGGCGGACTCGGATCCTTGGGTAGTGCCCGCGGCGTGGTGAACGATCACGCGCGGGGCAAGAAAGACGAGCTCAACAAAATACCGGGTTTGTGGTGCAACCGATCGCCCTGATCGCGGACCACCTCACGGAAGCGAATGCTCCATGGCACTCGCTCGCCTAAACCCTAACGAGCAGTCTTGAAATGAACCTACATGTATTCGTTCCGTTCGTCGTTGCGTCCGTTGGCCTCTTGGCTCTTCCCGGGACCGCGCATGCGGTCGTCCCCGAGTGCAGCGACATGCACGTCGATGCCGCCGCCAGTTGCAAACTTGAGGTCGCTGCAAGTTGCGATCTGTCGTGTGATCTGGACGCGGTGCTTGGCACGTGTGCGGCCGAACTCGCGAGCGCATGCAGTGCCGAATGTACGCTCGACGCCGATGTCTCGTGCACTGGCGACTGCGGCTCGACCTGCGAGCAGCGTTGCCTGGTGGGGGACGTCGACTGTCACCTCGGTTGCGTCGACGAGTGCTCTGTCCACTGCGAAGACGAATGCGAGGGCGCCGAGGACGGCGAGCAATGCGTCGCCTCGTGCGAGGCGAGCTGCGCGGTCGACTGCGACAGCAAGTGCGGTGAACTCAGTGTGGACGCGCAGTGCGAGGAGCACTGCAACCAATGTTGTCTCGGATCGTGCACGGCGCAGGTGAACTTCGAGTGCCAGATCGGCTGCCAGTCGACGACGTTCTCGGACTGCCAACAGGCTGCCGTCGACAACTGCAGCGCAGGGTGCGGCGCCGAGGGGAACCTGTTTTGCGACGGCCAACTGGTGGCCAGCGGGTCGCGAGTGCAAGGTTGCGTGGACGCGCTGGGAAGTCTCGGGATCAGCGTCGATGTCGACGTCGATGTCGATGTCGATGCGGCGCTTGATACCGATATTGACCTTGGGGCTGGCGCGCTGGGAGATGGTGGCTGCAGCTGCAGTGCCAGCGGCGGGACATCGTGGCCGGGCCTCGCCACCGCGTGCCTACTCGGTCTAGTCGTTGTGGGCCGCAGACGTTCGCGTTATCGCGTCGCGTAGGTCGGGCCCCGTGGGTACCTGGCGCCGTGCCCGTGAAGGCGGGCAGAGGCCCGTTCGTGCACGGGCCCGCGTTTTTGCATTTCGAGTACACTGCGCCGCATGGCTACCCTCCGGACCCTTGTTGGGACTGCGACGCTCACCCTGGCGCTAGCGTCTTCGTGCAATAAGAAGACGGACGAAGGGACGAATGCTCCCGTCACCGCTCCGGTGGCGGAGCCGACGCAGCACGACGACGCCCCCTCGAATTCGGTCGTTGGCGAGCCGGTTCCGGCCGCCGAGAAGATCAATATCGTCGCCAGCATCGACAACCTCGAAGACATGTTCGAGGCGTTCAAGCAGCTCGGGGAAAGCTTCGACCCGGACTCGCCGAGCGATCCGCTGGCAACCCTACAGTCGCAACTGCTCGCGTTCGGGTTTGGTCCCGGTTTTCTCGGCAACATCGATCTGGGCGGCACCCACGTGCTGGTCGGCTCGTTTCCGGCGCAGGGACAGGGGGGTCCTTCCGACTCTGACTTCGCCGCGTCGATCGCAGTCAAGAGCGGCCGTAAGGTCCTCGAGAGCACGCCGTCGGCTTTTCGGCCTCAGCCGTTGGGCGAGGGGATGTGGGAGTTCAGCCAGGACTCGTTGCGCATGCTCATCAAAGAAGCGGGCAAAGAGCTCCAGCTCGGCATGACGGTCACCGACCTCGACCGTGCAGCACAGCTACAGGGTGAGCTCGGCAACGGCCGCCGGGTTCGGCTTCGCGCCACGAACATTCCCGCGGACGATATCGATCCAGTCGGGCTGCTGGACCTGCCTGATATCAAGATCGTCCGGGACCTGACCAAGGTGGTGCAAGAGGTCGAGGCGCTCGAGATTCAGTCGCAGATCGGGACAAAAACGGACTTCGAGTTCATCGCATCGGCGGAGGCGCCGTTCCACAAACTGGGGTTGGGCCCGTTGGGCAAGCCTCAGACCTCGTCTTCGCGTGTGGAGAAGGTTCTGCCCGCGGGTCCGGTTTTTGTGACCTCGTTGGCCTACGGCAACCCCAAGACGCTCCACAAGATGATCGATGCGTCGGTGCCCATGGGGATGATTCCCGATCCGTTCAAGGCCATGGCCGAGCAGACGCTGGGCAGCGTGCACGGCATCCTCGACCAGATCGGCACTGGCGTTGTGTTCGCGCTGTATGTCGACGCCAAGGGACGGGGCACGATCGTTGCGGCAGCCGACGTCAAGAACGAAGCTGCGGCTACCAAGTCGCTGCGCTCGCTCAACGAGGTCATGGTGATGGCCGTCGAGATGCAGAAGACGATCGGCGGGAAGGATAAGACCCGGGCGTTCGACGCGAGTTTCAAGCGCGAGTCGGTCAAGCTTGC
>JAESSZ010001008.1 GCA_016763875.1 Nannocystaceae bacterium | reverse complement strand
GTGGTGGTAGCCTCGCGCCCCCGACGATGAAACTCGACACCGCCCTCAAGCTTGGCCGCGTGTCCAACTTGCCCACCGTGTGGAGCAATGTGTTGGCCGGTCTCATCATCGCCGGTGGCGATCCAACGCTGGTATCGGTCGGCATACTCGGTCTCGCGGCCTCGCTGCTGTACGTCGGCGGGATGTATCTCAACGATGCATTCGATGCCGACATCGATGCGAAGGAGCGACCCGAGCGCCCGATCCCCGCTGGCGAGGTGTCGCGATCGACGGTGCTGACGGCGGGCTTTGCGATGCTCGCGGGAGGCGTTGTCTGTGTCGGCGCGCATCATTTCGTCGTCGGAACCGGGTCTGCCGCAAGTGTGCTGGCTGCCGCGATTACGGTCGTCCTGATCGTGGTCTACAACCTCTGGCACAAGGGCAACCCAGTTGGACCGGCGATCATGGGCATGTGCCGGGTCGGCGTCTACGCACTGGCTGCTCTCGCGGTCGCACCATCGATCACCGAGCCCGTGTGCTGCGGCGCAGCTCTGTTGCTGCTGTACGTGCTGGGCCTGACTTACGTCGCTAAACACGAAAACTCGGGCACGCTGGGTCGCTGGTGGCCGCGTGCATGCCTGTACCTCCCGCTGCTGTACTCGCTCCCGCTGCTGCGCGGGGCCCTGTTGGTCCGCATGCTCCTGGCCGGATTCGCCATGTGGGTGTCGCGTTCACTCGACCATGCCAAGCGCAGAACGCCACAAGACACAAAGACTGCGGTCGTGTCGCTCATCGCGGGCATATCCCTGGTCGACGCCCTGCTCATCGCGGGCGCTGGACGCCCAGACGCCGCACTTCCGGCGGTAGGCGCATTTTTGCTCACGTTGGCCCTGCAACGAAAAATAGCGGGAACCTAACGCGGGCTCAGGCCACAAC
Organism: Nannocystaceae bacterium; assembly: GCA_016763875.1. Taxonomy (GTDB): domain Bacteria; phylum Myxococcota_A; class Polyangia; order Nannocystales; family Nannocystaceae; genus JAESSZ01. The sequence continues at coordinate 2,468 of JAESSZ010001008.1, read as the reverse complement.
CCCGTTGCGAGGCGAGGGACCGATGGCTGCTAGGATGAACACGTGACTCAAGGCTCAACCGCAGCGGCAGCCATGCTCGGTGCGTCGCTGGCCCTGTGGGCGTCGGGTTGCCCAGCCGCCAGCCAGACTTGTGAGACGAGCGAAGACTGCGGCGAGGGTGGTCAGTGCGAGAGCACTGGGTTTTGCAGTTTCGTCGACGAGTCATGTCCCAGCGGCCGACGCTACGGTGCCTCGGGGCCGGATGACCGCGGTGGCGAATGTGCTTTGGCAGAGGGGACAACGACTGGTGCCATTCCGCCTGCCCCCGACGAATCGACGGGCGGCGACGACGTCTCGTCTTCGACTTCAGATGGCGGCAGCGAGAGCAGCACGGGTTCAGACGACTCTGAATGCACGATCATCACCGTTGACGAAGCACTCCTGAACCACAATTCGCACTACACTGGGTCATTCACACCAGTCGTGGACGACACCGTTGGCATCGAGGAATTCGTCCTGGCGTTCACAACCGAGGCTGCTGGCACATTCACGCTGGGCCAGTCCGATTGGGCGAGCCCAGCAGCCTGCCCTCACTGCCTCTTGGTCACACAAGACGACGACATAAGCCATTTCGCGGTGGAGGGCCAGATCACCGTCGCACCTGGATCAACACCGCTAAACGGACGATTCCAGGCCAATCTCGAAGGTGTACGACTTCAAGAAATCGAGTTTGACCCCGAGACGAAGGCGTCCATTTTCGTCCGGGACGGTAGTTGCCTCATCATCACCGACGTCAGCCTCAACGTGGCTCAGATTCCTGGGTGGCACTGTCCCAGCGGTTTCTACCAAGACGGGGACTGCGACTGCGGCTGCGGCCTGTTCGACCCTGACTGCGACGAAGCGACCGTGGAGTCCTGTACCTACTGCGCACTCCCCGGCTCATGCGGTTTCGGTCTGGGCGAGTGCCCGGGCGCCATCGATCCTGCCAATATCGCCGCATGTGACCCAACCCTGTGGACGTGCAACCCCGACGCGTATGACGCAGGCGACGATGTCTGCGACTGCGGCTGCGGCCTCATCGATCCCGACTGCAGCAACTTCATCCGCGACGCGTGCACGGTGTGCTCGAACCCTGGGTCGTGTGCCGTGGGCATGGACTGCGTCGGATCCATCGACATCGGCAACAACGGGCAATGCATATCGGTCCCTGGATGGACCTGCCCGGGGGCCCACTACGGCACATTCGACGGGTGCGATTGCGGTTGTGGCGTCCCCGACCCTGACTGCGATACCCCAATGGTCGAGTCGTGCGTGTACTGCGGCGGGCTGGGTTCCTGCTCGGAGCTAATTTGCGGCCCCGGGTCGGACATCGACCCCGACGACCCAACGCAGTGCCTCCCTTGAGTTCAGTCGAACAGGTGCGACAGCACGAGGCGCTTCACGTCGGTCGCGTGCACCGAATCCGCGGGCAGTAGTCCCGCCTCGCTCGTGATGAACACAGGCCCGTCGTCCGGGTCATCGGTCGGTCGGCCGTGCGAGCCCTTCACCAACGACGCGTCCAGCGGGATCACGTCCAGCAACACACGCTGGTTGAGGACCTTGGAGCGGAACAACCAACTGGCGATCTTCGCCGCAGGCACACGGATGTTGGGATCGAGGAACAACTCAGCGGGATCGTAGCCGGGCTTTGAGTGGATATTGACCGTGCGCGCGTAGTCCGGGGCCTTGTCGTCTTCGAGCCACCAGTAGTACGAGAACCACCGGTCTGCATCGCTAATCGCGACCAGTTCGCCTGAACGTGCGTGGTCCAAGCCATGCTCGGCCTTGCCCGCGGCGTCCAGCACCCGCTCCACGCCATTCAGCGCCTCGACGAGTGCTTTCACCTCAGGCACTCGCTCCGGTCGTTTCACGTAAATGTGCGCGACCTGATGGTCCGCCACCGCGAAAGCCTCTGACGCCGCCGCATCGAAGTGCTCTTCCCCCAACTCCTCGCGAAAAGCAACAAGCCCAGCACTGCGAAGCGCGCGGTTGATGTGCACCGCGTCGGTAACCTTTGTGATCCCATACTCGGACAGCACGATCACGCGTGTTCCGTCCCGCTCCGCCCGATCGATGAGGTCCCCGGCCACATCGTCGATCTCGCGCAGCGATTGGGCGATAGCGGGATCGTCGGGCCCAAGGCGTTGGAGGTCATAATCCAGATGTGGCAGGTACACCAACGTCAACGTCGGCGAGCGCTGCTCGTAGACCCATCGCGCACTCTCCCCGATCCACCGCGAAGACTCGATACCCGCCTTGGGACCCCAAAAGTTGAACAGCGGAAAGGTCCCCAACTTGTCCGTGAGAGCCCCCCGCAGGTCTTCTGGGTCGGCGTAGACGTCGGGAATTTTCCTGCCGTCGGCCCGATAGATCGGACGCGGGGTGACCGACCAGTCGGCGGTTGAGTACATGTTGTACCACCAGAACATCTTGGCGCAGGTGAACCTGTC
>JAESSZ010001007.1 GCA_016763875.1 Nannocystaceae bacterium | reverse complement strand
GCCCGCAACGCGGCCTGCAGCGCCCAGACCCGCGCGGATCGGAGACGACCGCGGTGGGCGCGCCCTCGCCGCTGGAGCACCGGAAAACAACGCCACATCGCGTCAATAATGGGCGGCTCCGCGCCCGCCAGCAAGTTTCCGGAGGCTGGCCGCTGCACAACGAGATCTCCGCGCCCTGCACGAAGCCAGACCTGCTTGGCAATCCCAGTGGGGCGCGCTACACCCGCTTTGCCCCCGCTGCCTTTGCCCACCGTTGAACCCGATGCTCCGCTCTCCGTTTCCCGGCCACCGCCGCTACAGCATCACTCATCGCGCCGTACAGCGTCTGCGCGAGCTCGTGCCGGGTCGCGACGAGGAGGATGACGAGACCCTGCGCGATCGCCTCGATGAGGCGTTGGGGAAAGCCGAGGACGGCGGCCATGCGATCCGCACGTTGGACGCGATGCTGGGTGAGCCGCAAACGCTCATCCCGGTCGATGCCTTCGGCGATGTCCTCTACGCGATCATTAAGGAGGACACGGTCGTCACGGTGTTGCCCAGGGGCCACGGCGAAGAGATCCTGCAGCGCGGGCACGCCATGGAGCAAAGAGTGGCGGCGCAAGGCACTGCGGTGCAAGGCACTGCGGCTCCGGGCCGCCCTGCACAAGAGGACGAACGTTGGGACCACCGCCGACGGTGGCGGAAAGACGCGGCCGGCCCCGTCGTGGTCGAGCGAATCGGCCGACCCGCTGCGCCCGCAGCCCCCGCGCCCGCAGCCCCGTACATCGCGACGGTCGAACGAGAGTCACTGCCCGAGCAGGTCAAGGTCGACGGCGCGGTTGCAGAAGCTATCAAACAGGCCCTGACCGAGGCGCGTCGAAAAGCCGCGGTGCTGGCCGTCCGGCAGTTGCTTGGCGATCTCGGCCCCGCGGCCGAGTTGCTGCCGCTGTGGAATGCGATCGCGGAGCAAGGCGCACCCGCGGCGATGACCGTCGGCGACCTGATCGAAGCCGTCCGCGGCCTCGACGACGGCACCACCTAGCGCGGCCGACCTGTCGCGGCCGGCCTAGGCCGGGGCCGTAGCGCGACCGTGCTATCGCGCCATCAACTTGGCGAGCGCCAGGCGAACGAGCGCATCGAGGGCGCGTTCGTCGTCCTCAAGCGGAGGGCGTTTGTCGGCGACGTTGTCCAACGCGGCGTCGACCAGCTTGGGTCTCCATCCGAGATTGACCAAGACCGCGTGTGCCTCCACGACGATAGGATCGTCGGACATCGGTTCGCTCTTGCGGCGCGGCGCGGTCGTTTTGCCGCTGCCCGCCAGAGCTTGCTGCAACGGTTCCACCTTCTCTTTGAGGTCGAGCAAGATCCGTTCCGCCGTCCGCTTGCCAACCCCAGGGATCCGCTCGAGCGTGCGGCGCTCACCGTCACCGATCGCCGCCAACAGTTCAATGAGTGGGAAGCCCCCAAGCACACCTATCGCGTTCTTAGGACCGACTAGGGGGACCGAGGTCAGCAGTCGAAACATGCGCCGTTCCTCGGGTGTCGCGAACGCAAACAGCGAGAGCGCATCCTCGCGGACGTGCGTGTGAACCCAAAGCTCGCAAGCCTCGCCCACGTCTGGCACCGCCGCCATGATCTGCCATGACACGACCACCAGGTAACCAACCCCGCCGACATCGAGGATCACCTCGCCGACGGTGACATCACGTACCCGAACAATCCCCGAAAGCCAGCCGATCACGCGGGCACCCTACCCGCTGGACCGCTGTGCTGTCCCCCCGATGACTGCTGGCCACCGGGAAATGAAATGTAGTTGGCGTGGCACATCGCGATCGCCAGTGCGTCCGCCGCATCCTCCGTTGGCGCGCGCCGCAACCCAAGCAACATCTGCACGCGCGCTTGCAACTCGCATTTGGTGGCGCGGCCGTGACCTGCGACCGCACGCTTGACCACCGTGGGGCCGTACTCGAACACAGGCAGTTCGCGTTGCGCCGCCAACACCATCATCGCACCGCGGATCTGGCCCAGCTTGAGAGCGCTGGCGGCGTTCTTGCCGCAAAACGCCGCCTCAATCGCGACGGCCGTAGGGCGCAACTCGTCCATGACGTCGAGCATTTCCGCGGCGATGGTGCCGATTCGCTGGGGCATCGCAAGCGCCGTGTCGGCCCGAATGACGCCACATTCGACGTACTGCCAGCCCGGCCCGGTGGTGCTCGCAGCACCGGTACTCGCCACAACGAGGTCGACCACGCCGTAGCCAAGCACCCGCGTGCCCGGGTCGATACCCAGAATCCGCGGCGTGCACGATGGGTCGGGCGCAGCCATCGAGTTGACCTACGGACCGTACTCTTCGAGCACCGCGTCGGGGATCACCGCGTTGGTGAACACTTCGTGCACGTCGTCCAGCTCGTCCAGCCTGGCGAGGAACTTCGCGACCGAGATCGCCTCGTCACCCTCGAGCGGCAGAACCGATTCCGGCTTGGCCAAGTATTCACGGTCAGCGCGAGTCGGGCCAAGGTCCTCAAGGGCACCGGCGACCTCCCCCAGCGTCGCGGCGTCGCACAACACGATCCACTCCTCGCCACCGTCCTTGACGTCGTCCGCCGCGGCTTCAATGGCGCGCTCGGTCATTGCGTCCTCGGCCAGCTCGCCCTTGGGTAACGCAATGACACCCGTCAGATCGAACATCCAACCGACCGAGCCATCGCTGCCCAACTCGCCGCCGCCCTTCGAGAAGACGTTGCGCACTTCCGCCACCGTGCGGTTCTTGTTGTCGGTCATGACCTCGACCATGAACACCGCGCCCTTGGGACCGCGCCCCTCGTACAAGGCCTCCTCGATGTTGGCGCTGGCGAGTTCCCCGGTGCCCTTTTTGATCGCGCGCTCCTGGTTGTCCCTGGGCATGTTGGCCGCGCGCGCGGCGGTCAGCGCCAAACGCAGTCCTGGATTGCCGTCGGGATCGCCGCCGCCGTCACGGGCCGCGATTTGAATGTCGCGACCGATCTTGGTGAAGATCTTCCCGCGTTTGGCGTCCGCAACGCCCTTCTTGCGCTTGATCGTGGACCACTTGCTATGGCCGGACATCACCCTTTCCTACCACGAAGGGCGCCGCGTCGTCGCGTGCTTCGTGGTCGGAGGCGGCCTGGGGAGCAGCATCATCACCGGGGACCTCGTCAGCCATCAGGGCCTCCAAGTCCAGGTCTGCCCCAGAGCTGCCCGGTAGTGCATCGGTCGGCGCGGCCGCCGGAACCCGACCTGCGAGGGTCTGCTCATCGTTGGCCTGTTCAACGTTGGTCTGCTCAACGGTGGTCTGCTCAGCCGTGGTCGGCTCATCGTTGGCCGGCCCATCGTTGGGCGGCTCATCGTTGGGCGCATCTGCCCGCGCTGCGTCGTCAGTCTCGCCACCGGATGGCGCCTGGCCCAACGCGACAAGGAGTCGTCGCGTGAGACCCGTGTGCCGCTTGCCGGCGTCGTCGATACGGACCGCCCGATCAATCGCGCGAGGATCGCCCGCAATCACGCACAGCTGGCGAGCCCGGGTCACCGCCGTGTACAGCAGGTTGCGACGCAGCATCAGGTGGTGCTCGGGGACCAACGGGACGATCACGGCCGGAAACTCGCTGCCTTGGCTCTTATGGATCGACACCGCGTACGCCAACTGCAACGCCATCAACTCGCGCCCGGCATAGCGCACCGTCTGTCCGTCGATCTCCACCACAACCTCGCCTTCTTCGGCGCGGACCGAGCGCACGATCCCGACATCGCCGTTGTACACGTGCTTGTCGTAGTCGTTGCGCATCTGCATGACGCGGTCGCCCTTGCGAAAGCGGCGCAAGACAATGCGACCGCCCGCCCGATACTCGAGTTCAGGCTGTCCGGCCGTGTGGATGTCTTGCAGTGAGCGATTGAACGCCTCGGTCCCGACCGGGCCCTTGTGCATCGGGCACAGCACCTGAACGTCGAGGCGAGCATCCAGCCCGTACGCCTCGGGGATACGCTCGGCGGCCATCTTGACCACGATGTCGTGGACTCGCTGGCGGTCCGTCGCGTGCACAACAAAGAACTCGCCGCCACTGCCCGCGGGATCGGCAATCGGCCGCTCCCCGTGCAAGATCCGGTGGGCGTTGGCCACGATCGAACTGCCCTCCGCCTGTCGAAAGATCTCGGTGAGGCGAACCATCCCGATCGGGCTGTTGTCGTGACTCGCTGCCGCCATGATGTCGCGCAGCACGTTCCCGGGCCCGACCGAAGGCAGTTGGTCGGCATCACCAACGATCAGCAGACGATGTTCCACCGTCAGCGCCGACAGCAGCGCCTCGGCCAAGTTCACATCGAGCATCGATGCCTCGTCGACCACCAGCAGCCCCGGATCGAGCGGATCGTGGGGACCTTTGGCGAAGCTTCCCGACTCCGGTTGAACCTCGAGCAAGCGATGAATCGTTGACGCTTTTTGACCCGTGGTCTGCTCAAGCCGTTTCGCCGCGCGCCCCGTCGGTGCACACAACAGCACCTCGACGCCGTTGTCGCGGGCAAGCTTGATGACCTCTTTGACCACCGTGCTCTTGCCCGTACCGGGACCGCCGGTCAGCACGACGGCCCCCCCGTGCGCCATCGCCCCTACGACCGTGCGCTGGCCTTCCGAAAGATCAGCCGGCAGCGAGTCGGGCACAACCCACGGCTCGCGAGGGGCGCGTGCGAGTTCGGCCAGCGACTGCGCGATCGACCGTTCGGCGACCACGAACCGGTGCGGGAAGCACAACTCGACGTCATCGTCAGCGTGTTCAAGCACCAGCTCGCCCGACGCCACGAGGCGATCGCCGCCGGCTCGGACAAGGTCCTCCGTCACCCCGAGCGCCGCTGTGGCGCGCGAGACCAACCACAGGATCGGGACCGCACAGTGACCGTCCGACTCCGCGCTCTCCAGGACATGAAGAATGCCCGCGTCGACACGGTCGTCACTGTCTGTCGACAGTCCCAGAGCCCGCGCGATGCGATCGGCGGTGGAAAACCCGATGCCACGCACCTCGCGGGTCATTTTGTACGGTTGCTCGCGCAGGGTCTGAATCGCCGACTCGCCGTAGCGGCGATGGATCGCATCGGCGAGGTACGGCGGCATGTCGAGCTCAAGAAGCTGCGCTTCCAGTTTGCCGATCGGTCCCCCCGTCTTGCCGTGATGCTCGACCACGCGGTCGAGGGTCTTGGCGCCGATGCCCTCGACCTCCAGCAACCGGCGTGGCTGTTTGTCTAAGATCTCCAGCGTATCGAGGCCAAAGCGAGCCACGATGCGCGCGGCCATCGTCTCCTTGATCCCTGGGTAGCGCATCAAACGCCGGATGACCCCCGCTGGGGTCTTCGGCATTTCGACCTGGAGGCTACCGAAGCGAAACTGGCGGCCGTGCTGTGGATGCACATCCCACCCGCCGCGAAACTCGACCTTTGCCCCCTCTTCGGGGGGCATCCCTCGACCGACGACGGTGACGAGGGTGTCGTGCCCGGGCGCCCGCACGCGCAACACGAGGTAACGCGTGTCTTCCTTGTGATAGACGACGCGCTCGATAAAGCCCTCCAGGATCTCCCCGGTCGGGGCGCTGGAGGCCCCCGAGCCGTTTTTGGCAGCGTTTCTCGCGCCGAGGCCCGCCTGGCGCTGAGGGACTATCGCCATCGGCGCCGAGCATCCCCGACTTGCTCGTATGGCGCTAGTCCCTGCGACTGGAACGCCGCAGACAAGGGGTCACGCTGCGTTTGCGAACGACTCCGAGCCTCCGGCTCTAGACGATCCGGAGGCCGCAAGTCCGACGGTTCTCGGGAATAGACGGCATTCCACTCCGGTTGGCCGCAAATCCCCGGTGTCGGACCACAGTCCGATCCCATCCGCGCCGAGCCGCCTCGGTCACGATGGCCACGGGGGAGGGTGAAACGAACCATGGCCAACCGTTACCGCAACCGCCACGCAGTCCGCATCGAGGAACCCGCCGCCGCCCTCGACCCACTTCTCGTCGCGATGCAGCAGCAGATGATGCAAGCCCAACGTCAGGCTGCAGTGTCGATCGCGGATCAACGACGGCTGCGGCAATGGGTGGAGCACTGGATGGCGCACGCGACCAGCTGGGAGCGACGGGCGGTCTTGGCCGTGCGGGCTGGCGACGACGAACTTGCACGCCAGGCGCTGCACCGTAAGACCCAGTGCGACGAGGAGGCCGCGAGCTACAAGTCCCAGTGGGAGGATCAAACGCGGGGCGTCGAGTCACTGCGCACGGGTCTTACCGCGCTCTCGCAGCAGATTAGCCAAGCCCATCGGCAGCGCAACGCACTCATCGCGCGCACGGTGGCAGCGCAGGCCAGACTCTCAATCGCCAACACCCTGGCGCAACTGGACAGTGCGTCTCCGTGGGGCACCCTCCAGCACATGGAGGACCGCGTGGTGCAACTGGAGTCCGAGGCGGAAGCCGCCGCGGACCTCAACAGTTACGGCGACAGCTCGCTCGAGGCGCGCTTTGCTGCGCTCGAGGCGGGCAGCGTCGACGACGATTTGGCTTCGCTCAAGGCGTCGATGGGGCTGGGTCCACGGGCGCTGTCGTCGTAGTGCGTGTGGGGCCGGAGTTCAGCGCGCCAGTCTCCAGCCGCGGGCCCGTCACAGGTGGCTCTGGGGTCGAATTTCCGGCCAGCTCACATTTGACCATTATTAACATATCGGTCATACAGTCTACATGGGTGACCGGCCATCGAAGTGGAGCGTGGCTTGGACCGCGAGTCGGCTCGCGGGGCGGCGGTTTTTTCGGCGCACCGAGAGCAAGCAAGATGCCGACCTCGGCGAGATCCTGACCGGGCAGCTCGACCAGATGAAGGGCCTCGCGATGAAGCTGGGCCAGATCGTCTCGTACATGGACGTGCCGCTGCCCGAGTCGGCGCAGCAGAAACTCGCTCAGCTGCAGACGGGGATGAGCGGCATGTCACTGGACAAGACGCGGGCCGCCCTGCAAGACGCATTCGGTCCTGACTTCGAGGCACGCTTCGACCGACTCGACATGAAGCCTCTCGCGGCCGCGTCCATCGGCCAAGTTCACCGTGCGCGCATCGGGGACCACGAACTCGCGCTCAAGATCAGGTACCCCGATGTCGCCACGAGTTTCGAGAACGATCTTGGCGGCCTCGCGTCACTCGCTTCGCTAGCCTCGTTTGCAAGTGCCGTGGACGGCAAGGCGATCGTGCCCGAGCTGGGGGCCAGGCTCGCTGAGGAATGCGACTACGAGCGGGAGGCTGCGTTTCAGTCCGCGTTTGCTCGGGCGTTCGCCAACGATTCGCAGGTGCACATACCGGAGGTATTCGGGGCGCTGAGCACCCCGAGTACCCTCGCCACTTCGTGGTCGGACGGCGCCTCGTTCTCCGAGGCCCGCGAGCATTCGCAGGCGCTGCGCGACTTCTATGCAGCAACCCTAGTGCGGTTCAACTACCGATCGCTGCTCAATTTGTCGACGATCCAGGCCGACCCCCATCCCGGCAACTATCTCTTCGGCCCCAAAGAGCGCGTAACGTTCCTCGACTTCGGCTGCATCCGGGAGTTCGAGCCAGACTTCATCAACAACCTACGCTCGGTCATAGACGCGCTCGACCACGACGACCGCCCCAGATTCCGTGAGGCGATCATTGAACTCGGGATGGTGCCCAAACCTGCCCGATTCGACTTCGAGCACCACTTCGCGATGATGCAACATCTGCACCGGCCGCTGCTCACCTCAAGCTTCACCTTCACGCCCGAGTTCGTGAAACAGGGGCTCGCATACAACGGACCCTCGAATCCAAACGCCCGGCACATGGACATCCCCCCTGCGTACATCTGGGTAGCGAGACTGCAGTGGGGGCTGTGGTCCGTTCTCGCCCGACTACGCGCGTCCGTGCGGCTGCGCGATGTCCTCGACGACATCATGGCCGCGCCCATCACCCCGCTCTTGTTGAGTCCAGCGCATGCCTCGAGCACTCACGCCGTCTGAGCGCTCCCGGGTGTTGGAGCGGCTCCACACCCGCGGACGGGACCGGTTCGTCCGGTTTGGCCTCGCCAAGACCACCGTGGCGGGGCTCGCCGAGGACGGCGGCATCGGCAAAGGCAGCTTCTATCAGTTCTATGTCTCGAAAGAGGCGCTGTTCCTCGCCATCTCCGAGCGTGAGGAGACCGGATTCCGCGCCGCCTTGGTCGCCGAGCTGGATACGCTCGTGGATGGCCGGGCAGCGATCAAGGCTCTGCTCAGCGCTCCCTCAACGCGACTCAGGCGGCACCCCTTCCTCGCCCTGCAGCTCGACCCGGCGACGATCTCGGCACTGGTCCTCCGCGTCGATCCAGGACTCCTCCAAGCCAACGAACAGCGAGACCAAGCCGCCTTCGTCGCGCTGGCCCGCGCATGGATCGATCGCGGCTGGATCCGAAAAACCATCGACCCCATCGAGGTCTTCCACGCCCTCGCCGGCCTCTTTCTCATCGCGCTCCAGCGCGACCTCCTCGCCCCGAGCACGGCCCGGGGCGCGCAAGAGGCGATCGTGGACGCCCTGTGCGACCGCTGGAGTCCGTAAGCAACTGCGCCGATCGGCCACGGTGAGCGGTGTCGAGCTACGTCTGACTCAAGCACGAGTTCACTGAAGCGCCCCGGGTCTTCAAGCTCCGAGATGAGCGCGCCACGCCAACCGAGTTGGCAGCCACAGCAATGCCGAACTGCTAGCTTGCATGCATGGGCACCGCTCGCGCGCTTCGTTGGGCCCTGGTGGTCGGAGGACTCGCAGGCGGCTGCAACGCGGACGCGGTCAAAGGCGTGGAGCTTGAGCAACCTCCGCAAGAGGAGTGCTTCGCACGCGGCCCCGACGGAGCGCTCGCCCTTCGCAGTGGCTGAATCGGCTTGGCTCCGTACACCAAGGTTGACCTGCTGGTGGTGATCGACGACGGACCGCATGCCGCGGCACTGCAGGCGCGACTGGCCGACGCCTTGCCCGCATTCGTCGATAGGCTCAAGCAACACGAACCGAAGCTGGAGCTACGGATCGGTTTCACGAGCGCCAACGACGGCAATCCGGCCTGCGAACCCCGAGCTGGGGTGGGTGGAGCGCTACGACTGTCGAGCTGTCGCGAGCACCCCGAGGACTTCATCGACAGCGCCGGTACTGACTGCTTCAATGAACTATGCACCGCGCGTTGCGGTCTGGACGAACTCACGGTCACGCCAACCGCGACGTTGCTCGATGCCGAGGCCGCGCGGCGCCCGTGGGTAGAGGTTGGGTCCAGCTCCAACCTCGCGGCCGGCACCGAAGCGGCCGACGCGGTCGTATGCGCGGCGATTCTCGGTATCGGGGGATGTCCTCTCACCGCCCCCCTGTCGAGCGCCTGGCGCAGTCTTGTGCGCAGTCAGGGGAACCACTCGATGCCTCCGGTGGGTTTTGGCGTCCCAGCGCGGCCTCGGTGATCCTGGCCGTCAGCGGCGGCCACGAGTGTTCGCTCAGCCGGGCGGGCGTGAGTGCGTTCGACCCAGCGGGGGAGCGCGCGTTGTGGAGCGATCCGCTGCTGCCAGCGCCGACGTCCGCAGCATGCTGGAACGCCGGTGTCGCCTGCGATCCCAACCGCGGCGACGACACGGTGGCGCATTGTAATCCGGCCAACGTCGGGGTGGACGGCGAACCCGCGGACCCCGATCTCGCCGTTCTGCTGCCGATCGACGAGTTCGTGCGCGTCTTCGAAACGCTGCGCTTGAGCATCAGCAAATAATCCCCGACTCGCGGGTGACATTCCTGCTCCTCACCGGCGTGCCCCAGGGTTTCGCGCTCGGCGACGCGCTGAGCATTGAAGACGCAACGGACCCCGAGACTGCGACCGAGTTCGGCGTCGCGCCGAGCTGCCAGATCGACGGTGAGCCACTCATGCCGCCGCTACGCCTTGTGGCCTTCGCCGAGGCCGCGGCCGAATCACACGCCGACCTTCGCGCGCCGATCGCATCGGCGTGCGCCGACGACTACGCGCCGGTCTTGGCACAGCTCGCCGAAGCCATCACTGAGCAGGTCCGACCGATCTGCATGCCCGCATGCGTCCGTGACTCCGACGACGAAGCGGAGGGGCTCCAGGTCGACTGCAGCGTCGAGGCCTATGTACCGAGACTCGATGGAACGATCGAAGCGCATGATCTGCCACCGTGCGAGATGGCCGACGGTGGCGCAGTCGCGGTCCCCTCCAGCGGTGGATGCTGGCAGGCGCGCACTGGCGAGGCGCTGCACCCGACGTGCGCCGACATAGGCTTCAACCTTGAGATCCGCCTCCACTGGCAGGGCCCGGTCCCTGATGCCTTGACCCTCCGGCCGTCGTGCTTGCTGTCGCAGGACAAGCGCGACGACTGCCCCGAACTGCCTTGAGTGGCGGCCGCGCTCCCGTCTTAGGGTGTCACTGTCGCCCGTCCACGTCGGTCGTTTCCTTGAGCCGCCGGACGACCTGGTGTGGTTTCAGTCCGGTTCGTAGGGTCAAGTCGGTGCCACGTCGCGCGGGACGGGCTCGGCCAGCTCTCCGATACGGACGTCGAGTACGAAGTGTGCGTAAGCCCTTCTCGATGGCTATTCGTGGCACGATGAGCCGTGGGTGTGTGTTCGGTCGGGACGCGTCAACAGGCGCTGAGGGAGTCTCTGGACCGACTGCGACCGAACACCTGGCTCGACCAGTACCTACCCACATGCGACGACGCGATTGCGGCGTTGCTGGCGGAGCTTTCGACTGGCGTTCCAGCGCAAACAGCGTTGCCTGTGGGTGAGGTTGGGGAAGTACTCGCCACCCTGTGGGGCCAAGAACTGCAGGGCAAGCCCGAGATTGTGGAAAGCGATCGATCGTCGCAGTTGGTCGCAGGGATCTATCGAGAGCTCGACCAGGCCGAAGGCGACGGAGTGGACGAAGGTTGGCGCCGACGCGCAATTTTTGCGTTGGCCTATGCGCGTAGTCTCGACCTCAATGTGCCCCCGCTCAGTGTGGCGCAGGAGACCGTGTGGCCGTCTGGCGTATCGGCGCGCGACCGAGCACTGGCGCTACAGTGCTGCACCCTTGACGCAATGCGGGGCCTAGGAGAGCCCGGGGGCATGGACGCGATCTTCGGTCAGAGCGTCGGACGGGTCCGGGTGCGTGCTGCAGCCTTCTACTTCGTGGACGCCCATCAGGCCCACTCGGCCGAGTTGATGGGCGCTGCGGCCCAAGCCGGAGGTGAGGCCTTATTGGCAGAGGTCTGCCTCGTGGTGGCGATGCGCCATTCCAGATCTTTCATGGACCCAGCAGAAATATGGTCGTACCTGCGCGCCGAAGACATGCATCTGCTTGGGCAGGCGGCCCGGGTGGTTGCGGCGTATACCGGGGCGTCGCACATTGGCCCCGTGCTTGACCCGAGCGGGAAGGCGGATGTGTGGATGGCGGCCGCTGACGCTCTCCCCGACAATAACCAACGCGTACGACGGATTCTGAAGACGACGCTAGCGTCCCGGTCCGCCGCGCGAGGGGACTTCGTTGCGGCGCACAAGTTTGCGGTCGAAGCCGCGGCACTTGTCCGTGCCGCCGGATATCCCGTGCCGCCGGACCTCGCCCGCTGGGAAGCCTCGCCCGAGTCACCGCTCCTGAGTGGCGTTGGATTGCCTGCTGATCTCTTCTTGCATTCGCCGGGGCGGGCCCGACGGATCGTTTCGGAGCGTATTGCGTGTCTCGCGGAGTCGCGCTCCCTGGATGAACTTGCGACCCAGCTGGCGTCGATGCGGGTGGTCTGTGCCCAGTCTCCCGCGTGCGGCGCCTTGATCGACGAAGCGGCCGCTGAGCTCGCGGGTATGGGTGGAGACCACGACGCATGGTGCCGCCACACGGCGAGTCGACTTGAGGCGGAGGACCAGGCGGGCGTACGTGTACCGCGCGAGCCCGCGGATCCCCAAAACACACGGATTAGGACGGCCCGTTATTTCAACGAGGACGACGCCGAGACCGAGTCATTCGACTTTGATCCGAAGGATCGCGCTCGGCAGTGCCGAGACGAGAGCCGCGACGCGCTGGCAGCAGGGCACGCGGACAAAGCGGTTTTTTGGAGCGAGCGTGCGCGGGTGTACGACGCCGTTTGACGGCCGGCGATGGGTCCATGGGTAGCTCGTTGCGTCGAATCGCATGACCGACAGGTTCGGCCTGGAGGCGCGGACCGTCGGCGCGTGACGGATTTCGAGTTCTCCCTGGCCGGGTCTACGTGCGACCGAAAAATGAAACGGTGTTTATCTTCGGAGGACACTGCCACACCGACAATCAGGATTCAGCGAAGGTTGCGTCGGACTGGGACGACAAGGTCGGCGCGTATACTCCACGCCGAACCACGCACGAACGACAGAGTTCAAACGCTCCGCTGGCAAACCTGCCCCAAACCTAATACAGGGCCAACAGCAACGGAACCAAAGAGGTCATGCAACGCCGCGCGCCAAAGTGTGAAACCAAGGTTCGCGTGGACGTCACCGACACGTTGGTTCGCACGACGCCGCCACGAACTACCCGACTTACACATGCTTCCCCACGGTGACAGAAACAACCATTGTCCCATAGCGAGTCTCGCCACAACGAAGCACAGTCCCAATGCCTACATTCAACAACGCGACCAAGTGGAATGGCGCCAACATCGGCGGAGGCGTTACGTGGACTCTTCCCCGGATTTGATGAGACCGGGCGCGGATCAGGAGGTGGTCTATGGACACGCCTTGCTTGAGATGCAGGACTACGTGGGAGCGTATGTTGCCCAGGCGAGGAATCGGGCGACGACACGAAAGGGGCCAGACGCGGTAGGCATTTCGATGTTGCTCGTCGCAGGCGCGCTGCTTGCCAGCGGATCCATTGCCCCAGGGGTCTGGTGCGTCACCGTCCTTGTACAGATCGTGGCGTTCGTGCTCATCCGCCGAGCCCCCGCGGCGGCAGGTCGACGAGCATTCAACAATCAGCCGAGTCTCCGTGTGGACCTCGCGCTCGAACCCAAAGGGATTCGGAAAACCCTCAAGCGATCAGACCGCTGGATCTCGTGGCGTGTCTTCACCGGCTGGCTTGAGACCAAGGAGGCATTCATGCTCTACGATGGTACTGAGCTCCGCGAGGTGCTTCCAAAGCGAGCGTTCGCAGATCCGGCGCTGGCGCGCGAGCTGATTGCCAAGCGACTTCTGCCGGCCGAACGACGAGGGGATCCGGAACAGGGCAACAAAAAAACAGGTCTATTGAGAACCTCGCTCATCTGGATCTTGCTCACGGCGCTCTGTTTTGCCGTCTGCCAGCTCGCGAGGCATGGCTGATGGTTCGCCACAACGCGTCGGTCGTGGAGGCGGACTGGGAGGATGGTCCTGCGGATCGGTCCCGCGCCGTGGAGCATGCGAAGTCCCACCGTTGGGCGCTGGGCTTCCTCCTCGTCGTCGCGGCAGTGACCGGACTGCTGTCGCGAACGGTGCCAACTGGCTCCGTGCTGGCCTCGATGCTTGTGATGACCCTCTACGCGGGACTGATCGTGTGGATCGGCCTGCGTAGGTCGCACGACGCGCTCGAAGACTGGAGACCAGGAATCTGGGAACTCAGGTTGTCGGAGGAACGCTTCACGATCTATGACGAAAGGGCCGGAATCTCGATGGATTGGGACCTCATCGTAGCGTGGGAGGAGACTGCCGAGGACTTCTACGTGTATTACGACCTTGAGAACGCCTTCGTGCTGCCAAAGCGCGTCTTTGCGTCCACGGACAAACTCACACTGGCACGGCAGCTCTTCACCGACCGCATCTCGGCCATCGGGCGGAAGCGCGTGATTCGGCATCGGCAACGTTGGTGGTTTCCTGCAATCCTCGGACGGACAAGCCTGTTCACACTGATGATAGGCGCGTTGGTCGAGGCGGCTGCGCGCTGAACCCCGCGAACCGACGCAAGACAGGATCGCTGTCGCAAGAGCGCGTGTACCGGTGCCCGCTCCGACCACCAAAATGCTGACGCCGTGGTTCCTGCCAGCTCTCGTAGTGACGCGGCCCGAGCACGACGCGGCCGCGTGCATCGACTGCCCGGGGTGCTCGCCCGGGATGCTCGCGTGCACCTTCGCGCAAGATCCCACCTGTGAGCCCACGGTCGGCGCGTGCGGCTGCCGGCCGGAGTAGGCGTCGACCGGCCGCACCCAGCCCCACGATTGCGTAAGCTGGCCGCGTGAAGACCCCGGATGAGTCGGGCGACAGTGACGGGCTGGACACCCGCCGGATGAAGGGTTCGCTCGAGCAGCGCCTATTCGGGACTGCCGTTGACCCGGTCCGCGTGGGTCGCTTCGTGGTCATCGACCGGCTCGGACAGGGGGGGATGGGCACGGTCTTCCGTGCCTACGACCCCGACCTGAACCGTCGCGTCGCGCTCAAGGTGCTCAGGAAGACGAGCATCGCCGAGCCCGAGCGGGAGGCGCGGCTGGTTCGCGAGGCGCAGGCGCTGGCCAAACTCAACCATCCCAACGTGGTCGCGGTCTACGAGGTCGGGCTCCTCGTCGGTCGGATCTTCGTGGCCATGGAACACGTCGAGGGGGTGGAGCTCGGGACCTGGGCCCGCTCGCTGCCGCCGCCCGGTCTGCCGCGCTATCGGCAGGCGCTCGAGATCCTGATTCAGGCGGGCTCCGGCCTCGCCGCTGCGCACGCTGCCGGTCTGGTGCATCGCGTCTTCAAGCCGACCAATGTGCTGGTGGGCGACGACGGCCGTGCCCGCGTGCTCGACTTCGGGCTGGCACG
>JAESSZ010001006.1 GCA_016763875.1 Nannocystaceae bacterium | reverse complement strand
GACGCGCGAGATGCAGTCGTCGGGCGAGCACCCGCACGTGTCGATTCTCGACAAAGTGTTCGTGGAGACGACGGGCGGCGACCTTACGATTAAGGTCGAAGACAATACGGCCACTGGCGCAGGGATCTACTCGGAGCCGGTCCAGGACGAGTACCAAACCCTCGATGACGCCGAGTTCCACTTTGTGGAACTCGGGCCGCTGATCTTGCTGAAGGTCAAACCCTATCGCGAGGACACGACGCGGTACCTGGTGTTCTCGACCCGGTCACACCATGTCGTACGGATCGATGCGATTGGACATGCGTGTATCAGCTTGCCCGAAGACCACGGGATCATCTTCCCCGGTGGCTACTACCTGCAAGACGGCGAGTACAAGGTCTTCGACGGCGACTTCGATGGTTATGAGTTTCAGCGCGAGATTCGTTCGCCCAACGGTGAAGACGTGCTGTACGTGTTTCACCGACGCGGCGAAGGGCTGTACGCGTTGTTCCCATACAACCTGATTCGGCGCGAAGTTCAGTCGCCGATTCGGTGCAACGGCTACAGCCTCTTCGATGACGGCCAAATGGTTGTCTTCAAGTACGACGAGGGAAGCGAGCCGACACGTGTGCACCCGATGCAGGTGTGGCAGACGCCCTTTGTTTCGAGCGAGCACGCGGCCGCGGCTCCCAACGAGGCGGGGTTTCTGGGCACGCTGGGCAATGCGGACCTGGTGCGTGGAATCTCAGATTGCTACGCGATTCGGCGGTTCATCAACGACCAAGAACCGTCGCGACAGGTCTTCGAAGACCTCATCGCCAATGCCACGCGGACCATCGACGCCTACCGATGGCTTGGCGACACCGAGCACATCGGAGACCTCGAGTCGGTCCTCAATGAGATCCGCAAGACCGCCGATCTCATTGTCGACGAGTTCGAGAAGGTCGTTCAGATCCGCAAACGTGCGGAGGTCTCTCTCGCGGAAGCGGCCGACGCTCAGGAAAAGCTAGTTCGCGGACTCCGAGGAGACTCGTGGGAGCGGGTCGAAGAGTTCATGGGGGGGCTGACCGCGCTGCGGACGCAGCGTGGCCGTCTCATTACCCTCAAAGACGTTCGCTACATGGACCTCGCTCGCATCGACGAACTCGAGCAGGAGGTCATCGAGCAGTTTGACGAGGTGTCGGCGGCGACGGTGGAGTTCTTGCTTCGCGACGACGCGATGAAACCGTTGATGGTTCAACTCGAGACGCTGCTGGAGACCTCGGCGAGCATCGACAAGACCAACGAACTCGAGCCGCTCGTGGAAGAGCTTGAGCGCGTCTCTGAGGGGCTGGCCGTGCTGTCGGAAGTCGCGGCGAATCTCCAAGTCGACGACCCGACCAAACGGACCACGATCCTCGAGGGGATCAGCGAAGTCTTCGGGCATTTGAACCGAGTGCGCGCGACGGTCAGCAATCGGCGTAAAGAACTGCTCGGCTCCGAGGGACGCGCCGAGTTTTCGGCTCAGTTCAAGTTGTTCTCGCAGTCGGTGACTTCTGCGCTCGGCATGGCTGACACGCCAGAGCAGTGCGACGAGCAGCTCTCGCGCCTCATGGTCCAGCTCGAAGAGCTTGAGGCCAAGTTCTCTGAGTTCGATGAGTTCTTCAGCGAGCTGGCGGCCAAGCGCGAAGAGGTCTACGAGGCGCTCGGCAACAAGAAACAGCAGCTGGTCGATGAACGCCAGCGACGCGTTGCCAATATGTGGGGGGCGGCTGACCGGATCTTGACCGGTCTCTCTCGGCGCGCGGGCTCCTTCAAGGAGCCGGACGAACTCAACACGTATTTCGCCTCGGACCCGATGGTGCTCAAGGTCCGCGAGCTCGGCCGGCAGATCGCGGAACTCGGTGATTCAGTCAAAGCGGACGAGGTCGCCTCGCGGCTCAAATCGGCCAAGCAAGACGCCCTGCGGGGCCTTCGCGACCGACTGGATCTGTTTGAAGACGGGGACCTCATCCGGTTCGGTCAGCATCGGTTCTCGGTCAACACGCAGCCGCTGGAGTTGAGTGTGCTCCCCCACGGGGACGGCACGGCGCTGACCCTCACGGGGACCGACTTTCTCGAACCGGTGAGCGACGAGGCGTTCCTCAAAACGCGCGAGTTCTGGTCGCAGACATTGCCGTCGGAAACCGACGATGTGTATCGCGGGGAGTTTTTGGCGGCGACAATCTTGTTTGCCGCCGACCAGGGGCAGGACGAGATGTCGATCGCCGCTTTGGTCGACGCCGATCGCAGCGAGGAGGGGCTGCTCGGACTGGTCCGGGCGCAAGCCTCCGACCGCTACCAAGAAGGCTACGAGCGTGGCGTCCACGATGTCGACGCGGCCGCGATTCTGGCCAAGGTGCTGACCCTGTATACGAGCGCGGGGCTGCTGCGTTTTGCTCCGACCCCACGGGCATTGGCGGCGCTGTACTGGGCGTTCGACCTCGACGAGGTCCGGCGCGAAGTGTGGTCTCGGCAGGCCCAGAGCTTTGGGCGGCTCAAGGCGGCAGTCGGCAACGCGCCCGCCATCGGGCGGCTCGCTGCGGAGCTGTCGGAGGCGATCCAGGTGTTTGCTCTGGCCCATCGTGTTCCGGTTGCGGCCGAGAATCTTCCCATCGCGGCGCGCTATCTCGCGGAGGAGTTGGCGGCACCGCGGCCACGCTTCGTCACCAGCGATGGGGCCCAACGATTGGTCGATGGCCTGCGCGCGTTCCTCGAAGAAAGCGGCACGCGACACGCGCTCGACGAGGACCTCAAGGCACTGATCAAGACCCCAGGCGACCGCTATGCGCTCGCTCGGGCGTGGTTGGAGGGATGGCTGTCGGGCAATGCGCCGCAAGAGTTGACCGAGTTGCAGCACGCCGTGTCGGAAGCCGCGGCATTGTTGGCAACCGAAGGACTCCTCGATCGCGAGCAGAGCGCAGCACTGACTTACAGCGACGTGCCGGATCTGCTGGGGCAGCACAAACGGATCGTCAAGCAGACCCTTCGCGTTCGCATTGACGAGTTCATCGAGCGGCTCTCGGAGTTCGTGAACGTGCGCTACCCGGGCTACCTGGCCTACCGCAAAGAGCGCCAGTCGATGATCGAGCGGGAGCGACGACGGCTGCGCGTCGATGAATACAAGCCGCGAGTGCTGTCGTCGTTTGTTCGCAACAAGCTAATCAACGATGTGTATCTGCCGCTGGTCGGCGACAACCTCGCCAAGCAGCTGGGGGCGGCGGGTGATGCCAAGCGCACCGACCTCATGGGACTGCTGCTGCTCGTATCGCCGCCGGGCTACGGCAAGACCACGCTGATGGAGTACATCGCCAGTCGGCTTGGGCTGGTGTTCATGAAGATCAACGGGCCGTCGCTGGGGCACGACGTGCATTCGCTGGATCCCGCGGAGGCTGGCAACGCGACCGCGCGTCAGGAGGTCGAGAAGATCAACCTTGCGTTCGAGATGGGCAACAACGTCATGCTCTACCTCGACGACATCCAGCACACCCATCCCGAGCTGCTGCAGAAGTTCATCAGCTTGTGTGACGCGCAGCGTCGTGTCGAGGGCGTTTGGAAGGGCGTGACCCGGACCTACGATCTACGCGGTAAGAAGTTCTGCGTGGTCATGGCGGGCAACCCGTACACGGAATCCGGCGACAAGTTCCAGATTCCGGACATGCTTGCCAACCGCGCCGACACCTACAACCTCGGCGATATCTTGTCGGGCAAGGATGATGTCTTTGCGCTGTCGTACTTGGAGAACGCGATCACGTCCAACCGCGTGCTGGCGCCGCTGGCGACGCGGGAACAGGACGATATCTATCGTTTGATCCGCATGGCGCAGGGCGAGGAGATTCCGACCACGGATCTGTCGCACGGTTATTCCGGCGCCGAGATCGAGGAGATCGTCAAAGTCCTCAAGCACATGCTGGCGGCGCAAAAAGTACTGCTGCAGGTGAACATGCAGTACATCAAGTCGGCGGCGACCGACGAGAAGTTCCGGACCGAGCCGCGGTTTCAACTGCAGGGTTCGTACCGCAACATGAACAAGCTGGCCGAGAAGATCGTGCCGGCCATGAACGCCGAAGAGTTGTCTTCGCTCGTCGACGACCACTACACCTCCGAGGCGCAGACGCTGACATCGGGCGCCGAGCACAACCTGCTGAAGCTGTCGGAGATGCGTGGCACATTGAGTGAAGAACAGGCCGCTCGCTGGGCGCACGTCGTCAAGGAGTACGGACGTCACAAGCTTCTGGGGGGGGGCGACAACGATCCCGTGGCGCGTGTGTCGGGTCAGATCAGCATGCTCGGCGATCACCTCGAGGGTATTCGAGACGCCTTGGGGCAGACCGATCACCTCGCTGGGCTGTCGGACAGTTTGCATTCGATCCGCGATGCGCTGGGGAGCAGCGACCATCTGGACGGGCTGGGAGAACGCCTCGACGCGATCAAACGATCTGTGATTGAGGCGGCAGCGACGCTCAAGATAGCTACGCCGACGGGCACTGACCCGGCCGTACAGCAAACCCAGGCACTCAATGCGTATCTGGAGCGCCTGGAAGCGGCGGTCATCGCGATGGGCCGTCCGCAGATCGACCTGCGGATCCAAAACGAGGCGCCGCCAGGGGTTGAGGAGTTGCTCGCGCAGCAGATTGCGATCATCGAGCGCACGCTGGTGCCGCTGGTGCGCACCACCAACCAACAGATCGCCAACCCTGGGGTGGTGTCGCAGGAGATCTCGGAACTCCTGGTCTTGCTGCGAGGCGTGGACAAGAGTCTCCGCGCAGGGCGCGGCACTGGTGTCGCGCCGATCGGCCGACATGCTCCCGTGCCCCAGCCGGTCCCAACGCCCATGCCCACGCCCACGCCCACGCGCAAGAGAACCAAGACGCTCGTGCCCACGGGCGCCAAGCCTCGGCCGCCGGTTGTTGGCGGATCTCCGGGGTTGCGGCCACCCAAGGCCACCCCGAGCGAGCCGAACGATGGATGGCCTGAGGCGGAACCCGGGACATTCACGGGCACCTCCGGTCATTCGTTTGTTCGCCCGGCGGGGGAAGACGACGGTGAGGCGCAAGACAGCGGCGGCGACGATGAACCCGTGCCTCCCAAGGGCGGCGTGTACGGTAGCTAGCCCCCGCTCCTACATCAGCCCACGTCGCGCACCTGACCGATATCGCGCACAACGACGTCTGGGCGGTCTCGTTCACCATCCAGCGGTAATTCACGTTCGCGACCTGACGCAATCGGTGATTGCCTCGCCGAGTCTCAACCCGCAGGCTTAATGTAGGCAGGGGGGCTCTCGGGCGGGGTGTTCGAGGGCGGTGCCGCTGCATCGTGAGGCCAATGTGATGACGACGCGCGCGTCCTTAACTAGAGCTGGTTTGGTGATCGCTTGGTCGTTGGCGGGGCTCGGCTGCTACTCAGGGCTTGATGGATCTGGACCCGGAGCCGACGGTGGTGGTGATGGCGCAGACACCGGTGACGACGGCGGCAATGACGGTGCCGATGACGGCGGCAGCGAGGGAGGCAGTGACGACGGCCCGAGTGTGGCCGAGGACGACCCCGGTCGGGTCACGCTGCACCGCCTCAACCGAGCGGAATACGACAACACGATCCGCGACCTCTTTTGGGGTCTGGATGTCTCGCCTGCGGACGGTTTTCCCGCAGACGACCACTCGCTCGGCTTCGACAACATCGCCGACGTGCTGTCGATGACGCCCGTGCTCTTCGAGCTCTACGAGCGCGCCGCCGAGCACAGTATCGAGGCCGCAATGGCCACCAACATCGCGGGCGAGTCGCAACGCGTCGAAGCAGAGGAGGCCGGCGGCACAACCGGAGCGGCGGTCGGCGAGTTTTGGAACCTGTCGAGCAACGGGACCGTCTCTGCGGCGGTCGAGCTACCGGGCGACGGCGAGTATCGGGTCACCGTGCGCGCGTACCAGCAGGCCGGTGGGCCTGACGACGCCAACATGGTGGTGCTGGTCGACGGATTGCAGGTCGCCTCGTTTGACGTCGCCGCTTTGGCGGACGCACCGGGTGAGTACGAGATTGAAGTCGATCTGACGGCTGGCGCGCACACGGTTGTCGCGGAGTTCACCAACGACTTCTTCGACGAGGATCTGTCCGCGGACCGCAATCTACTCATCGACTGGATCGAGGTCGCAGCGCTGGACGGTGGCGGCCCGCTCTCCGTCCGCGACAAACTGCTGGTCTGTGAGCCCGGAGTCGACGGCGACGATGGCTGTGCGCGGGAGATTCTCGCGGCGTTTGTGCCCCGTGCTTGGCGCAGGCCAACGAAACCCGGCGAGCTCGATGCGCTGATGGCAGTGTTCGCTGGGGCGCAAGCCGAGGGCAATACCTGGGAAGCGGCGCTACAAGTGGCGCTCAAAGCGACGCTGATCCCGCCGAACTTCATCTTTCGGGTCGAGCTCGATCCCGAGCCAGGCAGCCTGACGCCGCATGGACTCAACGAGTACGAGATCGCGAGTCGACTCTCGTACTTCCTATGGAGCAGCATGCCGGACGACGGCCTGTTCGAGCGCGCCGCAGCCGGGGAGCTTTCCGATCCCGAGATTCTGAGACTCGAAGTCGCTCGCATGATCGACAACGAGCGTTCCGCGGCATTGGTGGCGAACTTCTTCGGTCAGTGGCTTTGGGTGCGCGCACTCGCTGATCCGTTGTCCAAGGACTACGACCTATACCCGGCCTTTGACGAGGCGTTGCAGGCTTCCATGGTCATGGAGACCACGCTCTTTTTGGAGACGTTCCTGACCGAGGGACGCAGCATGAAAGACATCTTGGTGGCCGAGGAGTCGTTTATCGATGCCTCGCTCGCCGAGCTGTACGGACTGCCCGTGCCCGCCCCAGGCGATGTCGATAGCAACGGTTTTGCTCGCGTCGCATTCGACGGTGCGCCGCGTCGTGGGCTGCTGACCCAGGGTGGGCTCATGTCTATCCTGTCGCACCCCAACGTCACCTCACCCGTGCGGCGTGGCAAGTGGGTGCTCGAGCAGTTGCTGTGTCGGCCCCCGCCAGCGCCGCCACCAGGGGTCGAGGTGCAACCGATCGAGCCCACCGAAGGCGGCACGATGCGCGAGCAACTCGAGCAGCATCGCCAAGACCCGACGTGCGCTACTTGCCACAACCTGATGGACCCACTGGGTCTTGGCCTTGAGAACTACGACGCGATTGGGGCGTACCGCGAAATGGAAGCGGGCTACCAGATCGACGCGAGTGGCACGCTGCCGGATGGCACGGCATTCGACAACGCACTCGAAATGTCTGCGTTGCTGGCCGACAGCGAGGACTTCTCGCGATGTACGATCCGCAAGACGATGATCTACGCACTGGGCCGCGATGTCGGGCCCTCCGACGTGCCGTACATCGACGCGATTGAGGCCGACTTTGTGGCGGGCGAGATGACTCTCGAAGCGCTGATCGTGGCCGTGGCCACCAACGAGACGTTCACCATGCGACATGGGGAGACCGAATAGATGGCATTGTCCAGACGCATCTTCCTTGGCGGGGCCGGCGCGATGGTCGGTCTGCCTATGCTTGAGACCTTTGCGCCGCGCCAAGCCAAAGCGGGTGGGCTCGGTGGCGCGCCCAAACGGCTGCTGACGTTTTATCTACCGTGCGGGATTCACATGGCGTCGTGGACGCCAGCGCAAACGGGATCCAACTTCACGTTGCCGCTCATCCTGGAGCCGCTGGCGCCTGTCCAAGACAACATCTTGGTGCTGTCTGGATTGGACAATACGCCCGGGCAACCCGAGGGACCCGGAGACCACGCGGGGGGGACCAGCGCGTTTCTGACGTGCACCCACGTCACCAAGTCCGAGACCCAGATCACCAACGCGACTTCCGTGGACCAGGTGTACGCGGCACAGGCGGCGGCGGAGACGGTGCTGCCGTCCATGCAGCTGGGCATCGATGGCGGTGGCAATACAGGGAACTGCGACAGCGGCTATGGCTGCGCGTACTCCCGCAACATTTCGTGGAACGGCAATACGCCGCTGCCCAAGATCACATCGACCTCGACTGCGTTCGACCTTTTGTTCGCGGGCTTCGATCCGGGTGCCTCGATCGAGGAACTCGCCCGTCGCAAAGCCGGGCGGCTTTCTGTGCTCGACTACGTGCTGCAAGACGCCCAGTCGCTTCAGATGAAGCTCTCGACGTCGGACAAGAACAAGGTGCAGCAGTACCTGGATTCTGTTCGTGAGCTGGAGCTGAAGATCGAGGCCGAAGACGAGGCCGGTTCGTGCGAGCTGGAGGGCAACCCTGGTGAGCCCGCCGATCTTCAGAATCATGTCCAGCTGATGTGCGACCTGATGGTCAAGGCGTTCGAATGCGACCGTACGCGCGTGCTCTCGTTCATGCTCGGTAACGCGGGGAACAACCGCGACTACCCGTTTCTGGGCGTCAACGCGGGACACCACAACCTCAGTCACCACGACAACAATCCCGACAACTTCGCGATGCTCGAGATCATCGACCGCTGGGAAGTCGAGCAACTCGCCTACCTACTGCAACAGATGGCGGCGACCCCGGACGGTCCCGATACGACGTTGTTGGACAACTCGATGGTGTTCTTCTCGAGTGAGATCGAGGACGGCAATAGCCACGGCCACCGTGGTCTGCCCACGATTGTCGCAGGCGGTGGCGGGGGGACTATCAACTCGGGCCGGCATCTCGATTTTGGTGGTCAGCCGATGGCGAACTTGTTCCTTACGATGCTTCAGGGCCTCGACGTCGACATCAACTCGTTTGGCGACAACAGCACCGGGCCGTTGGCGTTGTAAGCGGGCCTCACTTGAGGCGGCTGCGGATCGTGCCGGTCGCTGACTCCGCCCAGTACACCGTGTCACAACCGAGCGCGAGACCCAGCGGGTCGTCTGACGTCACCAAGTCGACGACGGGCCCGCCGGACTTGGGCACGGAGCTGATGGAGTCGGACGCGGTGAAGTAGAGGTTGTGCTCGTCGACCACGATCTTCCTGATGTTGTCCACGTCGGTGGCAAGCGTTTCTATGTTGTCGTTGCTTCCGAGCCGGTCGGCCCGCCCGATCGTATCTTGGCCCGCGTAGTAGATGAAGTCGCCATCGACCACGAACGCGGTGATATTGTCTTGCCGAACGACCATCGCGCCGCTGGTGTCGTCGGTGAGTTCGTCGACGGCGATACGGCGCACTTCGTCGCTTCCGTCGCCATCGATGTAGTACAAGAACTCGTCGTCGAGTGTGATGTCGCGGGCCGGTTGGGCGAGAGCGACGAGCTGGGGGGCACTACGTCGGAATCCGCGGGCATCCTTCGGCACGCGCCAGATTCCGCCGATCCCGCCGATTCCACCAAGCGTTTGCACAGCAAAGTAGACGTAGGTGTCGTCCACTGCGAGTTCGCCGATGTCAGCGCCATTCGCTCCGAAAATGCTCGGGGCAGTCACGAGCAAGGTGACTTCGCCTGTGGCCAGCGAGGCGCGGCTGACGATGCCGTCCTCGGGGTCGTGCGCGTAGACGTATGCCGCATCCGTCACGATGCTGCTCACGGACATGTGGTCGGAAAACGTGGCAAGCGTGCTTGTGACGCCAGTGTCGAGGTCGGTGAACTCAACCGTTCGCCCCTGTCCGCTTGACCACAACAGGCCGCCGTCCACCAGCACGATGTCCACAGCGCGCGATCCGTTGACTGGGCCTGCGAGGGTGAGGGTCGGGCAATCCGAAGAGCCGCACGCCCGGGGGCACTCCGCGTGGCAGCAGATGGGCTCGCTCTCGGTGTCGGACGAGCTGTCCAGACCGTCGGACGAGGCCTCGCTGTCGGGCCCGGTCGTGCCGCTGGAGTCTGGGACAACCGGGCTGGTGCCGTCGTCTATGTCGGTGGTGGATGCTTGTGCGACGTCGGCTGAATCGTTGGCCGATGTCGAACCGGTACCCGCGACCTCGACGGGGACGCAGGCTCCGGCCACGCCGTTGTCAGCGAGAGCCCCGTAGCGTTGCCCGGACTCGCAGTCCCCGTCGCCGAATGAGCAGAACCCGCTCGCGGGTTGGCAGATGCCAAGCCGGCCCTGCGCGGTGCATTGGGTGTCGGTCGAGCACGTGAACGTCGAGTTACAGCCGCCGGCCAGCAAGACCGCCCCCACGCTTGCCCCTACCCAGATCGCTCGTACCACGCCTTACGCAGGCTATCACGCGGTCGCCACAGATTGGGGCCCAACTGCCCGTCTACCGCATGAGTGTGAGCGCGACGTCGTCAACGTAGAGGTCGCACTCGCCAGCCTGGGGAAGGCAACGGATCGTGATCTCCGCGGTAACGGCGTTGGCAGGCACAAGGCGTTCGTCTGCGGTCTCGGTCCACACCGGCCCCGTCTGCGGCGCTGGGTCGAACGTCTCGATTGTTCTACC
Source organism: Nannocystaceae bacterium (assembly GCA_016763875.1). Lineage (GTDB taxonomy): Bacteria > Myxococcota_A > Polyangia > Nannocystales > Nannocystaceae > JAESSZ01. The sequence goes on along the minus strand of JAESSZ010001006.1, from coordinate 3,162 downwards.
GGCAGCATCGAGATACGCCAAGGCGATCCCAGCTTGGTCCGCGTCGAGCGAGCGGGTCCACACGGAGAAGATGCCGGTGACCTGACGTTGTTCGATGCCAGCGGTGTGCGCGCCCAGATCGATGGCGTGCGTCATGCTGAAGGTCGCGTCATCAGGCAACGATACGGCGAGCATCGTGGCGCCGCCGTGTGGCGTGACGTCGCCCGCGTCCATCGTGCAGGTCCAGTGCACCGCTGCGCCTTGGTCCCATCCCGCCGGATCGCCACCCTCACCGCAACGCTCCGCGCCGCCGTCTTGCACGAGGTTGTCTGTTGTCCCGCGGCCTTCGGCCAGCAGTTGCAGGACAGCCACCGTTTCGTCCCCGCCGTCGTACGCGAGCGCGATACTCGCCTCCAACGGACCGAGCGACAGTGGTGTGAAGGCGACGTGAAAACTGCACATCTCGCCGGCTTCGAGCGTGTCGGTGCAGTTGCCCAGCGCGCCCGGAAAGCTGTCTCCGGTGAATGCAAACGGCGGGACGAGGGCGCGTGCAGGCGCAATGGCCGTGGCGGCGGCGGTGCCAACGTTGAGCAGTTCGATCGCGGCAATATCGGTGCTGCCGAGTTGCTCGAACAGCAAGTCGAGCGGGTTGCCGCCCGGATAAACCAGGCGGGCGCTGCCCGGGGCCGTTGTGCCCGTGTCGTCGTCGGCAGCGGTAAGTACAGTGGCCGTGAACACGGCGCCACTGGAGTTCGCACTGCTCGCCGTGGTGCCGTCGCCGTCTGAGGTGGAGTCCTCGCCGCCCGTACTCGAGTCGTCTGAGGTGGGGCCCTGGCCGTCACCTGAGTTGGGGGTCTCGCTGCAGGCCGCGGCGGTTGCAAGCGCGACCGTCAGCCGCCGCAGTGCAGCCAACGCCGTCATGCCTCGGAGCGTGAACCCGCATCCGAGGATGGCGCTGACGTCGTCCGTCCTCTTCGCCGTCGCCGTCGACGCTTCTTGGGTGGTGCGTCGGATGAAGAAGTGTCCGACGATGTGTCGGACGGTGCCGAGGAGCTTCGCGGCGCAGCACGGCTCCGCACAGCGTTGTCGGGGCGCCCGTCGGTCTGCGGCGGATCGCGGCTGACTGTCATCGTGCGGCCACTGGCGGAGCGGACGAGAACCTCGACTTTCGGGCCAACCTCGCCGCGTGCTGGCCTCGAAGTCGCCCCGCCGCGTGCGTTGTTGGAACGTCCTCGGCCACGGCCCTGTCCCTGGCCCTGACTCCGGCCCTGGCCTTGGCCCCGCCGCCGCTGTTCGTCGCGGGCGGCATCGTCGATGAGGCCCAGTACGTCCTTGGTATCGGCCTGTCTACGATTGTCGCGGAACTGGCCGCGGAGCTGCGTCTCGGGGGTCAGCTCGTTGCGCTCGAACAACGCCCACATTTCCTGAGCGAAGGGCGGGCGTCGGTGGTCGGTGACGCGGTCAAGAAAACGATGAAGGTTGTCGACGTCGCGGAGCAACAGACGACGCGCGCCAGAGTTACTCGCTGGATCGACGGCCTGGGGGAAGTCGATGACCACGGGGCCGTCGGCGCCCATCAACACGTTGAACTCCGACAAGTCGCCGTGCACCACGCCAGCGCAGAGCATGCGGACGACCTCTTGCAGCACTCGGTTGAACACATTGAGCGCATCCTCGGGCGAGAACGTCAGGTCGCCCAGCCGTGGCGCAGGCTCGCCATCGGCGTCTGTGATCATCTCCATGATCAGAACGCCGTCCATGAAGTTGTACGGCGCGGGCACGCGGACGCCTGCATCGCGCAGGCGGTAGATCACGTCGACTTCGGCCGAGCGCCACGCGGCTTCGTCTTGCGCGCGCCCGTGCCGGCTACGCTTGTTGATCGCGCGGCGGTCTCGAGAGTTCCGGATGCTACGGCCGTCGGTGTAGTCTGCGCGTTGCTTGAAACTGCGCTGGTTGGCCTCTTTGTAGACCTTTGCGACGCGCTCTTCCCCGCCCGCGACCACCACGTACAGCTGGGCCTCTTTGCCGCTCATCAACGGGCGGATCACCTCCTGGATGATGCCCATGTCGACGAGAGGTTCGAGTGTCGGTGGGATGCGCATGACGGAGCGAGGCGTTGAGCGAGGCTTGCCTAACACGGACTGTTTGCATTTGGCCAACCTCGGCGGAGGTCGCCTTGCGTGCGTGTCTGAGGTGTCTGGCGCATCCGGCGCGTTACGAGGCGGCAGCGCGGTTCCGTACGCTGCGGGCGATCATCGCGATAGCGAACCCCAGGTGCTCATCCGGGGAAAGCACGCGACCCAGCATTTGCCCCTGTGCGGCGCGGCGACGGAGGCGCTCGTCGAAGTGAGCCTGGGGGCAATGGCCCTGTATGGCTTTGACGGTATAGGCGAAGTTCATCGTGCGCGACGGTGCAATCGCGGCGCCGAGCCCCTGATATTGCAGACCATTGTCGGCCATGCGCAGTGGCGTCGCTTCACGCGAGAACACATACAGAAGGTCTACGCTGTCCGTCTCCCGGGTCGTCTTTGTCGTTTTTTGTGTCTTGGTATTGATAAGGCCACCAGACAAGGCCGAGCGTGCGAGATTGAACTTCCGCTCCCGGACGGTTGTCGTGCTCGACGTGGTGGTCACTGCCGTGACACGGATCAGCAGGTCGACGGTCCCGTAGGGGATCTCGAAGCTGCGACCACCACGTTCTTCCACCATAAGGGCGTGCTCACCGAGTTCAAAACGGCGAACGTCAACGTGGGGGAGGTCTGCTTGCACGCCGTGGACCGCGGCGTGGAACCCCGCCTGGCAAAGCGCCGCGCGCACCGCTTCGGCCGCGCCCGGATCGGCGTTGACCGCGATGACGGCCGGACCGCCTTGGGCCACGTTCATCGAAGCCATGACGTCATACGCGGTGCCACCGATCGCAGCGGCGGCGGTCTTGGCCAGCGCGGCGGGCTGGCCTTCCAAGCGATCGATCACCACGGCGTGCATTGCCTGAGCGTGGGCTGGCCGATGAAGCACGTCAAGGCCGAGACGCCGACCGAGCTGCCTCACTAAAAGCGACCGCGAAGCGACAACCCAGCGCGTCCGGGGCCAGCGCTGAGCGCGAGTTGGCCGTCGCGGGCGGAACGCATCAGCTTTCCGCCGTGCATCATGGCCCACACGCTCGCGCCGAGGCCACCCAGGCCT
>JAESSZ010001005.1 GCA_016763875.1 Nannocystaceae bacterium | reverse complement strand
GCGAAACGAGCCAAACCCGACGGACGACCCACGGTGCCCAGTGACCCCACCTAATGGTTTGGGGGCCGCCAAGCGTTGAGGACACCCCAGCTGAAGTCGAACTTGAGCGAGCCCTCAAGCGCCGCGGGGATGGGCACGCCCGTGGGGTTGTACGGCAGCATCGCGATGGCAGCGGCGTTCGTCTGTCCCGTCTCGTCGAACGAGGCGTATGCGTGGCAGGCGATGCAGGACGAGGCGACGACCGAGCCATTGCCCACAATGCGCTCGGTGACCGAGTTCCCAAGCGCCGTCGGGGTTCCGTCCGCCGCTAGGTAATCCACCTGTGTCGACTTCATGCAGTAGTTCCTCCAAGCCGGCGCCAGGTTGGCCGTGGCCATCATCGCCTCAAGCGCCTCGGACTTCTCGCAGTCTCCGTATTGGGTGTTGACCACCGTGCGGTTCGGCGGCACTTCTGATTTTACAGCGCCGAACGTATCGTAACAACCCAGGTCGTCGCAGCGCCCCGGGTTCATCTGGTGCTCAATGGTGCCCCAGACCCAGTTCGTGTTCTGGCGACTGCTGATATGCAACGCGACCATCGCGTACTCCACACTCTCGGACGTGTTTGTGTAGTACTGCACGCGGATGTTCTCCACGCTGCGCAGCTCTGGGATCCACTGCAATAGCGTCTCAACCGGAACCCAGTCTCCCTTCACAGACAATGCGTCGTCAGGCATTACCACGTCGAAGTTTTTCTTGAAGGCAACCATCAGACCCGCCACCGTGTTCAGTCCATTGGACACGATGTAGTCGAACTCGGGCTTGTTACGCTTGACCTCCTCCGCGATGCACGGCGTGGGCGTTCCACTGGTTGGGAATCCGCCCGAAGCCGCGTTGCCGGGCGTCGCGCAAGGCACGTCGAGCGCACCGTGGGGCGTGGTCATGGAGCGCAAAACGCTCGCCTGGAAGACCTTCGGCGTATCCGCGGCCGGCCATACCGGGTTTTCGGCAAACGTCTGGGCGTCTGAAGCCCAGGTCTCAAACAACACGGGGCTGGGCTGGTTCCCGCTGACAGGTACGGCGAACGCGGTCAGCTTGCCCCAAAGGAACTCATCCGAGTTTTGGTCCGTGCCATCGACAGCGCCCGCCCGCGCCGTGACCACGATGGCCGGCACCGTGACCACTAAGTCGACCACCGGTTGGGGAGCCGCGCCCTGCGTCGGCGCCTCAGAGGGGTTGCTGCGGCAACCTACCAGCAGCAGCAAACCGCAAGATAGACCAGTCCAGACGAGGGGTCTTAACATCGACATCACAGCCCTAGGTAGAGGACTCCGGGTGTGAGGAGTCCCGTGCGGACCCTAGCACGAGGGGTATTATATTAAGGTCCCTATTCGGAACGCCCAAACAGTTCGGTAGGTCACATAATGCGACTGCACTTTTGAGGAAGCGAAATGACCGCTTCCCAATCGAGCGGGTTTCTAGAGTTCTGAGGTCGCAAACTTTCAGCCGCTACGCAGCGGGCGACATCTTGAGCCGCAGGTTCGCAACAAGCGGGTTGCCTGGAAAGACAACGAGCTATGAAGATACAACACGAGCAGTGGAGCCTGGAGCATTTGAGAGCGCATCTGCAGGCGGCAGTCGACCTCGAGTTTTGGACGATTCCCTTCTACATGTCGGCCATGTACTCGATCAAGGATCGAAGCTCGGCGGCGTACCAGATGATTCGCACGGTGCTCAATCAAGAAATGCTGCACCTGCAGTGCGCTGCGAATATAGCGAACGCCTACGGGCTCTCTCCCTCCTTGGGCGCGCCCAAGTACGAAGGTAAGACGATTCCCCATCTGGACTTCGACCTCGATAACCCTGCCGCGATCAAGCCCTACAAACCCTATACCGCCGAAATCGGCGTCTTGGATCTCGAGCACATCAACGGGATGTGTTTGGTTGAGATTCCTGACTACGCCGCGGGGAAGGCCTCCACCTCTTTTCATAGCGGGGTCAAAGAGTACGGGAGCATCGGCGCGTTCTATGCCGCCCTTCGAGAGGGCGCCCAGCGGCTGAAGGGCGATATCAAGGGTGGCGTCCGGCAGGTGGACCTATTCGCGGCCTTCTACCGAAACACGCCGAATATGGTCATCACCGAGTCGGGGGCGAGCGGCTTTCATCAGGTCGCGCTGCTCATCGATCTCATCACCGACCAGGGCGAGGGGCAGGCGAAAGAGGACCCTTCCATCCCAGCGGCCTTCCAGAACACCGCGGATGACACCCAGCCCGCAGACGATCACTTCGCGAAGTTCAACCAAATCAAGGATCTCGGAGGGCGGGACGGAGGCAGGTTGCCGGAGACCTATGGGGTCAAGCCAAGTTGTGAGTACTCCGCGCAAGACAAGGATGTCCAAGCCGTGCTGCTCGAGCAGTTCACGAACTTGCGGCAGCTTCTCGAGGCCCTGTTTCGCGGGGACAATCCGGACGACTTCTTCCCGGTCATGGCGAGTGTCGGCGGCGCCATTCACAACTGTTGGAAACACGGGGTCACTCCCAGATACAGCGGAACACCGCAGCGCTGAGGGGAGAACTCCGTCATGACCAAGAAAACTGTATTCAGAGTCCATCCGACCATCAACTTCGCTCGCTTTGGCACGAGCGAGGACTTTGTCCTTTCTCCTGAGACGAGCGCGGGGCTGCCCGCAAAGGGCAGTCAGGTCGTGGGCGGCCTTCCCATCAGACGGGGGACCCAAAGCGAGCCGATCACCAGCAAGGACCTGCGCGACGAGGACGGCAACCTCAAGAAGCAGGCCGCCCGTTTTCGTATCTTCGCCTATGACGAGGCAAGCGCGGACTATCCCAGCGGGGCTGGTGTCGAGGTGACCCTTAACACGACCTTGCCCGATGGCCGAAAGGTGGTCGACCTGCGCTGGTCGAGTCACCTCGCCAACAAAAAGGCTGCTGCCTACAACGTCGTCAACAACAAGGGCATCGAAGCCTACGCAGATCAACAGGTCCCGCAGCTCCGAAACCCTGAAGTACACGGCGACATCGACTCTGACTACCGCCTCAATCGCCTCATGATCGATGCGGGTCCGAGGGCCATTGCCGCGGGCAAAAAGGAGACAGCGGATTTCGACCGCTGCTCCGTCGCCTCGTACGTCAACAAGAAGGGCGAAATCGAGGCCCTTCCTAACTACCCGATTCGTTTTCCGAGCGACACGAACGATGAGCTCTTCGAGCCGAGCGGTGCGCTGGACACCTTGGGCAAGCTGCTGACGGACGACGAGGGTCGTTTGTTGGTGCTGTCGAGTGCGGGCGGCGCCGTTGGCCAGTATGACGAGTACGGGGTTCCCATCCAGATGACGGGCGATCTCAACAACGTGGGTTGGTTTGATTCAGCCGCAGATGGCCCGGTGAACGTGACCATCGTGTTCGACGACGGCAGCACCCAAGAGGCGTTCGGCGCTTGGGTGGTCTGTGGAGACCCGGCCTATGCTCCGCAGATCCGCAACGTTGTCTCCGTTTGGGATGACATCTACAACATGTTTGTGCGAGAGCTGGCGCTGCAGCCCGGCATGTACACGCCGACGACAGCGACCGAGGACGACGGCTACAATCCTGCGTACGAGCCCAGCTTTGCGCAGGACATCAAGCCTGTTTTTATCGCCTGCAATTTGCAGCGCTGGACCGCGAACCTACCGCCCCTCGCGTTGAGAGCCCATACGGCCGTCGAGGCGATTACGCAGGACGATGATCCGAACCGAACCATTATGGCTGGGCTCAACTTCATCCGAAACCCGAACGCGGATGAGACCAACATTGGGGCGCCGCTCATGCCCCTGTCACTGGGCGCAGCCGGCACATCCTTCTTAACGGTGACCAAGACTCAGTACTTCTTCCTCGAGCAGTGGAGCGAGGGGAGGTTTGAGAAGGACGAAGCCTCGAAGTTGGGGCCGGGCGAGTCCCTCGATGTCGCCTCGCTGGCCAACTGCCTGGGCGGGCGTTACGTGCCGGGCATCGAGGTCAGCTATACGGTCATGGAGAAGGACATCTACATCCATGACTGGAAGTCGTCCGGCGCGGGTCCCTTCCGCATCAAGCACTACCCGCTCACCTATGAGAACTTGGACAAGGAAAAGCCCTACCTAAAGAGCGGCTGGATCCCGCTGCACGGCGAGGCGAGCGGCTTGGCGCCTGGCGACATCTCCAAGTTCATGGCGACGCCCTGGCAGACGGACTACAACTCGTGCTCCATCCACGCGACCGCCATCAACACCGACGGCGAGAACAAGAGCAATGGTGCTGAGTCAACGCTCTACTGGTCTTGGCCATCGCAGCGCCCGGACGCGGTCTACGTCGCCGAGGAGGTTGTGAACAATGTGCTGCCCAAACAAAAATGGTCCATCCGGGGGCCGGGCACCTACGCTATCAACCCCGCCTCAGCCGCCACCTTTCAGGACCCATTGCAGTCCGTGAAGGACTGGCACAAGATCGGTATCATCATCCAGGGAACAAACGT
>JAESSZ010001004.1 GCA_016763875.1 Nannocystaceae bacterium | reverse complement strand
GTGCGGCAGGCCAGGATGACCGTGCCCCAGCCTCGCTCAGCCAGCTGTCCTGCAGCTTGGAGACCTACGCCTGAATTCGCGCCCGTCACGAGCACCGTGTCGTTGTTTCGAGTTTGGGTCATCGTTCGTTCCTCGTTTGCGGGCTCACGCTTTGCCAACAGCTGCCCCTGGTATGAACCGGGAAGAGCAAAAGAAAAAGAACCGAAAACGACTGGGAGCGGTACGATTTTGAACCATGCCCTCGATCGACGCCCTGAACTGGGAGCACCTACGGGTCTTCCTGGCCACGATGCGCACGGGCAGCCTCCGCGCCGCCGCAGATTCCCTGAAGCTGAGCCACCCTACCGCGCGTCGCCGCCTCGGTGCGCTCGAGGAGCAGCTCGGGCTTCAGCTCTTCGAACGGCGCCGTGACGGGCTGCACCCCACGGTCGAAGCCGACGCCCTGCATACGGCGGCGGAGGAGGTCGAACGTGCCGTGCATGCGCTGGGGCGGATCGCCCAGGCGGCCGACCCCGCTCTCCGCGGTCCGATCCGCGTCACTGCACCCGACATCGTCGGGACCGAGTTACTCATGCCGGACTTCGCCGTGTTTCAACGACGCTGGCCGGACATCGATCTCCGCGTCGACGTTTCGTACCAAGTCGCCGATCTCGACAAGCGGGAGGCCGACGTGGCGATTCGGGCGCTCCCTGCGGGTAACCTACCCGCGCAGCACCTTACCGGGCGCAAAGCCGCGACCTCGTACCAAGCCGTGTACGGTGAGGGCGAGGCGTGGATCGGCTGGCAAGGCGAAGCGCTGGACCGGCCTTGGATCCGCGCCACCGCCTTCCCCGATCTTCCCATTCGTGGAGGGTTCAACGACCCCGTACTCCAACGTGGCGCGTGTGCAGCCGGGCTCGGGCTCTCGATGCTCCCGTGCTTCTACGCCGAGCCCATGCTCAAGCGCCGCAGCAAGCCGAGGCCGCACTTCGATCTGTGGGTTCTTGTGCACCCCGACCTTCGCCGTAGCCCGCGGCTGCGCGTGTTTCGAGACTTCATCGTGGACGCGCTCAAGCGTCACCGTGCTCGGCTCGAGGGCCTGCCCGAAACCGCGACCGACTGATCGTGCTGCCAGCGCTACTTCGATCCGGACTTTCGAGCGTCCATGATCTTGGCGCGGATGGCTTCTTCGCGCTTCTTGGTTTGCTCGTCGCGCTTGCGTCGCGTCTTGTCAGCGGCTTCGAGCATTGTGGGAGAGCAGGCCACGAGCGCATCGACATTGGCGGCAACCACCGCGCAGGGGGCGAAACTCGCCCACTCGTCTTGGCCCATCGCTTTTTGTGCGTTGCTCATGCGATCGATACAGGTGAACATCCGGTCTTCGCGACTCTTCTTCGCGGGCTCGGAAGCCGCCGCTTCGCGCAGCGACACGAGTTGCTCACACACCGCTTGGGGCGTGTCTTTCTTTCCGCAGCCGGCGCCAGATACCGTGACAGCAATTGCGAAGAAAACGATCGCTCGCATCCTGCGAGAGTAGAGGGCGTGCCCCGGGCACGCAACGGGTCCACGACGTGGTGCGTCGCCAAAGCCCCCACAGCTGGCGTGGTAGACTGCGATTGTGCTGCTCTTGATCGACGGCCCTGCCGGTTAGGACCGCGATGCGACGCGTGACAAGGAGCCCGGCGAGGAAAGCTGCGAGCTGGGTCACCGCGTTGTTGGTGACCGCCGCCTTGAGCTGCCGCAGAGATCCCTCGCCGAGCGAACCAGCAAAGCCAGCGCCAGTCGACTTGAGTCAGCGAGCCAAAGCCCGACCCGTGGCTCATCTCGACTTGATCCAGCTGCGCTCCGAAGGGCTGTCCGCGTTCGCCGGACACGATGTGAACATGAAGGCGCTGGTGTGGACCCCGCCGAGTTTTGATCCCGACGATGCGCCGCCGGCCCTGTATCAGATCCACGGCTTTGGCGGCTCCGCACAGAAGGCAGCGGACCGGTTCATGACCGACTCGAATGAGGCGCCCGCAAACGTCACCGACCGTCCGATGGTGGTGTTCCTCGACGCCACGCACAACTATGGCCACCATGTTTTTGCGGACTCACCGAGCATGGGTCCGTGGGCAACGGCGCTCACGCAAGAGCTCATCCCCGCAATCGATCGTCGTTACGGGACTCCGGATGCAGCGCGCGGCCACTACATCACTGGCCACTCCAGCGGGGGTTGGTCCAGTCTCTGGCTCATGATTCGGTACCCGGATCTGTTTGGGGGCGTTTGGTCCACTGCCCCGGATCCCGTGGACTTTCGAGACTTTGTCGGCGTCGATATCTACACGTTCGACAACGCCTACCGAACCCCGGCTGGTGCCACCGTGCAGCTCGAGTATTCGAATGGCGTGCCCATGCGTTCGCTACGCTCTTTCGTTGACGGCGAAGTTGCGCTCAATCCCGTCGGCGGGCAGTTCTACAGCTTCGATGCGGTGTTCTCACAGTTGGGACCCGACGGTCTGGCGGTGCCTTTGTTTGACCGCGAAACAGGCGCCATCGATCGTGCGGTCGCTGAGTCGTGGCGCCGCTGGGATATCTCGTGGCTGTTGCAGACGCAGTGGTCGAGGCGCGGTCCGCAGCTAGACGGCAAACTGCACCTGTTTGTCGGAACCAACGATACCTACGGCTTGCAGCGACCGCTGCGACTGCTCGTCGACACGTTGTCGAGCAACGGGGGCGATGCGGAGGTCTTGTTCGTCGAGGGGCGCGATCACTCCAACCTCTACGAGCCGCATCCCGAGTACTACCCACACGGGCTGTGGGCTCGAATCGAGCGGGAGGTCGTGGCAAGTGCAGCTCGATGAAGAGGACTGCAATTGCGCCCTGGCGTGTCGGCGGAAACGCAGCGGTGATTTGTCGCGGGCGACGGCATACCTAGGCTAGCCTGCGGCGTGCCTGACGTGCTCGCGGAGTTGCTGGACCTGCTCGGCCTCGAACGGATCGAGGAAACGATCTTCCGGGGCCGTAGCCAAGACCTCGGATGGGGGAACGTATTTGGCGGGCAAGTGCTCGGCCAGGCTTTGTCGGCCGCGGCCCAGACCGTCCCGGACGACAGACCCGTGCACTCGTTGCACGGCTATTTTCTTCGCACGGGCGATGCAAAGTTGCCAATCGTCTACGACGTGGACTGCATTCGCGACGGCAACAGCTTCAACACTCGGCGGGTTGTCGCCATCCAAAAGGGTCGGGCAATTTTTAACCTTGCCGCGTCGTTCCAGAAAATCGAGCCAGGATTCGACCACGCCGACGCGATGCCGGACGTGCCGCCGCCAGAGTCGCTGAAGTCCGAACGCGATCTTGCGCTGGCGTTCATCGATCAGATCCCGGCGAAGTTTAGGGAGCAGGTGACCGCCGAACGGCCAATCGAGATCCGGCCAGTTGTACCGATGAATCCGCTGATGCCACGTGTCACGCCGCCGTGTCGCAGCGTCTGGTACCGGACCAACGGCAAGTTGCCCGACGACCCTGCCGTGCACCGACACCTGCTCGCATACGCATCTGATTTCAACTTTCTAGGAACCGCGATGCAACCGCATGGCGTGTCGTGGTTGTCCCCGGGTATGCAGGTCGCGAGTCTCGACCACGCGATGTGGTTTCACCGGCCGTTTCGTTTGGACGACTGGATCCTCTACGACGTGGACAGTCCTTCGGCGAGCGGCGCCCGGGGCCTGGTCCGCGGCCGCTTCTTTACTCGCGACGGCGTGCTCGTGGCGAGCACCGTGCAAGAGGGGCTGATGCGGAAGTGGGAGAAGTAGAGGGGCCGCTATCGTGTGCCAAAGCCCCATGCGACAGTGCGCCGCGTGAAGCCTGTGCCGCAGTTGGTCGTGTTCGATTGGGACGGAACGCTCTCGGACTCCAGCGCCCGTATCGTGACGTGTTTCCGTCGCGCCCTTGACGCAGTCGGGGTGGCCAAGCCTGTCGACGACCAGACGATCCGCGAGACCATCGGACTTGAGCTCGCCGATGCCGCCGCCGTCATGATGCCGAGTGACGACACCGAGCGACGTCTTGCGATGACGCAGGCCTACCGCGACTTCTGGCTGGCACCCGGGGCGCCGCGCGCCAATCTTTTTTCCGACGCACGTACGTGTCTACAGGCGTTCGCCGACCGCGGAGTGACGCTGGCCGTCGCGACGGGCAAGTCACGCAGAGGGCTTGATCGCGAGCTTGGCGAAACGGGAATCAGGGGCATGTTCGAAGCGACCCGCACGGCGGATGAGACGCGCGGCAAGCCGCATCCGCAGATGCTCAACGAGTTGTTGGACCATCTCGATGTACCCCGTGAGCGGGCGTTGATGGTGGGCGATACAACCTTCGATTTGGAGATGGCCAACGCGGCGGGCGTGCGCGCGGTGGCCATTGCTTCCGGAACGCATTCACTCGAGCGTCTGCAGACCGCCAGTCCGATGGCGTGCCTGGCTAACATCGGTGAGTTGGTTGGACTGCTTCTGGGCTAGCACGACTGGTGCGGGCGGCCGCGTGGAGGGACCGGAAGGTCGGCGCGACCAGGGCATCGATGGCTTCGAGCTCCAGCTGCGTGGAGGTCGCATCACTGAGGAGCCCGAAGTGGGTGAGTTCGTCGCCTTCGTCGTCGGCAGCATCGTGCTGTCGCGCGCAAACTTTTCCCCGATGCTCCGACAGCGCGCGGGCAAGCCAGGGGAGCATCGATGGGTCGCGTTCGGTGGCCCATCGGACGGTGGCCCAGGCGAGGACCGCGTGGCGAGTCTCGTCCTCGGCGATGCGTTCGAGAGCGAGCGCGATCTCTGGCGCGGCTGCAGTGGCACCATGCCAGGCGTGCTGGGCTGCGGCACCTTCGCCGCAACACCCGTCCAGGAGCGCCTCGCGGGCGATCTCTCGCAGCGGCCGAGGGGGCACGCCCTTGCTCGGGAGTGCCCCGAGCGATGCGGTCTCACCGAGCAGTGCCTCTGCAATGCACAGTGCCGCGCGGGTGTGACGAACCTCGTCAAGCGCGGCTTGGTGGCACCGCTCCACTAAGGACAGTGGTGCCCCGACGGCCATCAGTTCGGTGGCAACTCGGGAGAACGCCGCGATGGATGCGTGTTCGAACTGCGCATTGCGCAGCCATCGTGCCGCGGCACGATGTGGTCGGCTCGCGCTCAGATGCGTGAACTTCGTCGGCGCAAGGACAGGGACGCCAGCTTCGCGAAGGGGTCGTCCCGAGCCGCCTAGCCGCGAAACGAAACATCCGAAGCCGCGCCGCCTTCGGGTGACTGCCTCGAACTCGCACGCGCCCAATGGATTTTCGGCGGACTGCCACGCTTCACAGACTGGGGCCCCGGGTTCCGCCACATCCAGGACCTCGGCGACTTCATCGAGGCAACGCTCGCCGCGCAAGGGCTGGAACCACTCACAGTCGGTCAGTGTGCTCGTGGTGTTACTGCAGAACATGAACTCGCTGCCGCAGGCTTCCTGGATCTCGCAGTGCAGCGCCTCTTGTTCCTCGACGAAATCGCCATATGCGAGTTCACCGCAACCGGCGGCGAGCAAGATCGACTGCAGCGTGAACGCATATCGGAGGAGTTGCATGGTGTGTCGCGTGCGGGCGCCACCACGTAGTCGCGCCACAGCGGTCCATGGATGCAATCGAAGTGCATTTGATTTTCGCAGACGGACCTGGCCGTGCCCACGCCGCGCCAGCCTAGACGGGCGCCAAACAAATGCCCAAGTTATCAAGTCCGGGAGGTGCGGCGCCTTCGTCGTAGTACGGCACGCATTCTTGGGTCAGCAAGGGGCAAGCCGTAGCGTCGTCGACCTCGCAGAAGGGCGTGCAGCAGGAGCCCACCGCGCAGCCCGGACCGAAGCCTCCGCCGTCGACGCAGAACAGGCCTGGTTCGCAGGTGTTGATGAACGCACAGGGATCACCAGGTCCGCCGTCGTCACCGGAGACATCAGGGGCGCACAGGAACGTGTCTCCGACCGCGTAGCAGCCTTCGTCGTTGCCAGGGCAGTCCTGAAGCAGGGCGCTGCAAGTGGGCAGGCACAGGACGATCGTGTTTGAGTTGGTGATCGCGCACTCTGTGGCCGGATCATCGCACAGTGGGTTGTCGAGACTACCGCTGCAGATCGCCACGCACGTGCCTACGTTGGTCTCAACGTCGACGTCCCAACACATCGAAGCGAGCGGGCAGTCGTCCAGCCCCGAGGTGGCCGCACCCACGGGTTCACACTCGTCTCCGATTGCGACCGGGTCTGCGTCGATCGGAAAACACCCCACGGCATCCCACGTGCCACCTCCGAGGGAATAGGGTGAGCACTTCTCGCCATCGGGACAGTCTTGGTCGAAGAGGTCGCATTCGGTCAGCGGCCCGTCCGGGAAAATGATGAAGCTGATGCCGTCGGTGTCGCCCGTCGAGGTCCCGTCGGTCGTTTCCGAGCCGGTCGAGGTGGACTCATCTGACGTTGTACCCGCCGTCAACCCGACGGTGGTGTCTCCGGCGGTGGTGTCTCCGGTGGTGTCTCCGGTGGTGTCTCCGGTGGTGTCTCCGGTGGTTGCACCTCCAATGGTCGTGTCCCCAGTGGTCGCGTCGCCACCGGTCGAGTCGTCTACGATGCCAGAGGATCCTACCGAAGTGCCGGAAAGAGGCATCGTTTGCGGTGCGGTGGCGCCAGTCGAATCCCCGGATACGGGCGTGTTCGTGTCGCCGCTCTCGCTCAAACCGGCGGGTTGCACATCATCCGAGACACATGCGGCCGTCGCAAACAAACCAACCAACGATCCAGTCACTATCCAACGCATGCCGCAACACTGGCACATGTTCCAATCGCAAACAAGCGGGCCGTACGTGACGACCAGCGGGATGATTCGTCCCGCCGTCGGGTGAAACCGGTCCGCTCAAATAACAGCGTTAGAAGTTCTCGCAGATGCACTCTTGCTCGCAGGTGTTCAGGTCGCAATAGCAAAGGTCGATCGATGCGAAACAGCTCGGGTTATCGATCGTGCCCGTGTAGTCGCAGGCCTCGGTACCGTTCATTATGCCGTCGCCGCACCAAATACAATTGCTGGTGCCAATGGTGCAAGACGCGGAGCAGGTCAATGACCCGGTTGCCTCATCGATCTGGCTGGCACAAGTCTCGCCGCCAAACTGAGAACCGTCGCAGGCCTCGCCGCCGTTCAGAACGCCGTCGCCGCACTCGAAACACGCGCTCTCGTTGAACTGGCATGTGCTGTTGTTACAGCCGAGCGTCCCACCGTCGTAGCCTTGGTTTGCGCATGTCGCCGCCCCCAGCACGCCACTGTCGCACTGCTCGCCTGAGTCGATCGAGCCATCGCCGCACGAGTAGCAGCCGCTTTCGTTGAATGTGCAGCTTCCGTTGTTACACGTGAGGGAGCCTCCGTCGTATCCGAGGCTGCCGCACGAACTTCCGGCGACGTTGCCGCTGTCGCATTGCTCGCTGCCATTGATGGAGCCGTCGCCGCATTCGAAGCACGCGGTCGTGTTGTACCCGCACGAACCGTTGCAGCTCAGCGTCCCCCCGTCGAATCCCTGGGTGGTGCAGCTGCCGCCACCGAGCGCATTGCCGTCGCACGACTCTCCGGGGTCGACGTTGCCGTCGCCGCAGCCATCACCGATGCACGCTGATGTTTGGTATGTGCAACTGGCGGTGCAGGTCAAGTCGCCGTTGTCGAATCCCAGCCCCTCGCAAGTTTGGTCGACGTCGAGCTGATCGCAGTCCTCATCGCCGTCGATCGTTCCGTTTCCACATGAACCGCATCCGCTCGTATTGAGGGCGCAGCCACTGCAGCTCAGCGTGCCGCCGTCGAATCCCTCGGTCTGGCAGCTGTTTCCGTTGAGGTTCGCACCGTCGCAAGCTTCGCTCCCGGTCGTATTGCCGTCGCCACACGTGAAGCACGAAGTCTCGTCGAGCTGGCACGCGCCGCTGCACTTGAGTGCGCCATCGCTAAATCCCTGCGTGGCGCAACTCTTGTTGTCGAGGTCAGCGCCGTCGCACGCCTCGCGGCCGTCGATGAGTCCGTTGCCGCAACGGCTGCATGCGGCCGTGTCAAAGACGCAGCCAACACCACAGGCCAACTCTCCGCTATCGAAACCCTGAGTCGCGCAGGTCTCGCCCCCGAGATCTCCGTCCTCGCAGCGCTCCGGCGGCATCACAACGCCATCGCCGCACGCCGAGCAGTTCCCATACTCCACGAGACACGTGTCGCTGCAAACGAGCGGCTCGCTCTGTTCGCCAAGGCCAACGTCGGCGCAGGTTTGAACGGCACCTAGATTGTCGGAGTCGCACTCCTCGCCGGTGTCGATCGCCCCGTTGCCGCACAAGTTGCAGTTCGAGGTGTCGAGCGAGCAGTTGTCGTTGCAGACCAGCGCCCCGCCAGCGAAACCCTCGCTGTCACACGATCGGCCGCCGAGATCGGCAGCGTCGCACTCTTCGGTGCCTTCCGCGGTCCCGTCACCGCAGATCGGAACGACCTCATCGGCCGTTTCATCCTCGCCGTTGGTGGCAACGCCGCCGCCGTCGGTCGCCATGTCGGCGCCACTGGGTGGTACGCACAGCCCCGCCAGGCCAGCCGCCTCATTGCCGTAGCGGTACTTCGTCGCGCATTGGGGATCAGGGAAACTACAAAACCCGGTGGACTCGCAGCGTCCTTGATCCTCGGTCACGCACTGGTCGTTGCTGCGACAGTTGAAGGCTGCGGTATCGCTGCAGCCGCTGACCAACAGGCCGAGCCATGCTGTAGCGAGAAAACCGACATTGAGCGCTTTCATCCTTGACCCGATTCTAGCAAATGCGACCAGGTCCCGGGAAGTTCGCGGCGTCATGTGTCGTGTGTGAGTCGCTCCACTGCGGCCGGGACGTACTTATGCCAGGGCGTGCCGACAAAGGGGTCGCAATCTCCGCTGGCCGTCAGCTCGTTGGGAGCGACGCCACGGCTGTCGGCGTCGCGGTCGTCGTCGGGATACAGCACGCCCTGGCCGTTGGGGAGCGAAATGTGTCCAGGTTGCATGGAGGGTGATACCTCGACCTCGACGGTGACGCGGTCACGCTTGGTGGAGAGACGCACACGATCGCCGGTCGCGACACCCAGCGCGGTGGCATCGCTCGGGCTGATCCTCAGGGCGCCGCCTGGGTCCTTCTTTCTCCACCGCGGGTCGCGAATGATCGTGTTGGCGGTGAACGAGCGACGCTCTCCCGCCGAGAGCACGAACGGAAAGGCGCCAGCGTCGCTATCGTCTGGCGCTTGCAATCCCGCGAGGGCCGCCAGCATGTCTTCGAGCGCCAGGTGGATTTTCTTGTCGGGCGTGGCGATCTGTGAGGCCACCTCATCCCATTCATTGACCGCAAACACGGTCCCCGAGGGCTGGCTGAGGAGTGCTTCGAAGAACGCGATTGCAGCCTCGATGGGCGAGCCCGCAAAACCCGCCCGGGCGAAGGCCTTGCCGTGGCTCATGGCGGCCCGCAGCGCCAGGCCAAACAGCACGGCCCCCTCGCGCAGCTCCACCGGGAGGGTGGGTCCCAGGGTGCGGTACAGCAGTACGGGCGCCTGTCCGGTGCGTCGCGCGTCGGTCATGACGTGCATCATCAGGGCTTGCGCGTAGGCGGGAAGGCCTTTGGCCGCGGCCTCGTGCAGCGGGGCGAGGTCGTCGTCCGTAACGGCGCCCAGTGCCTCGGCAAGGCGAGCGTGGATCTCCGCTTCACTCAACACAGTACTCGGCGGTGACAGCAGCCGGCGACGCAGATGAAAATAGTTGCTAGGGAACTCGAAGTTGAAGAACGTTGCCTCCGCCTTCTCGAACTGCGTCGATGTCGGTAGTACGTAGTCCGCAAGCCTGGCGGTTTCACTCATGGCCACGTCAATCACCACCAAGGTGTCGAGGGACTTCAGGGCTTGGCGCATACGCTTGCTGTCCGCGAGCGAGTGGGCTGGGTTGGCCGCCTCGACGATCATCGCGCGATAGCGCTTGTCGTGGTCGGTCAGGATCTCGTCCGCAATCGCGTTGCAAGGCACCATGCCGCCAACGATGCGCGCCCCAACCACCGGGCTCACGCGGCTTGAAGCGCCACCCGCGATGTTGACCAGCGGGGTAGGGACGTAGTGTGTTCCCGGTTTGGCGAAGTTTCCCGTAAGCAGCCAGAGCAGCCGATGGAGGTAGCTGACCAACGTCGAGTGACGGTTCATCTGGACCCCAAGGTCCTCGAAGCTGGCGAAACTCTTGGCCTGAGCGATCGTCTGGGTCGCGCGCCGGACCAGTGCCTCGTCAATGCCCGCACGCGCGCAATAGTCTGCGATGGGGACCGACTTCATCACCGCGGCAACCGCTGCGAGGCCGACCGTCTTGTCGGCGACGAATGCATGGTCGATCAAATCGTCCTCGAACAGGATTGCCACCATGGCCGCCAGCAGCCACGCGTCCGTGCCCGGTCGAACCTGGAGATGAATGTCGGCGAGGTCTGCGGTCTCTGTCTTCCGCGGATCGATGACGATCATGGTTCGCGCGGGATCTTTGGCGATCTGCTTGAGGGTCACCCGGGCCCGCGGGATCGAGTGCGAATGCCAGGGGTTTTTCCCAAGAAACATCGCGACTTCACATCCGTCGAAGTCCCCTCGGGTGTGGGTGCCGAGCATGCGGTCGCTGATCCAGAACTCGCCGGTTTTTTCCTGTGCCAGCGCGCTAGAACGGTATCGCGAGCCCAGTGCACGGCGCGTGGCCGTCGAATAGGCGCCGGGCAGGTGGTTACCTTGGCCACCGCCGCCGTAGTAGAAAATCGACTCGCCGCCGTACGTGTCGCGCATGTGGGCCAGGCGCTCTGCGACCTCGCTGATCGCGGTATCCCAATCGATCTCCTCAAAGGTCCCGTCGGCGCGGCGGCGTAGTGGGGACAGCACCCGGTCGCGGCCGTGCTGGTAGTAGTCGAGTCGATGCGGCTTCTCGCACGCGTAGCCGCGCGAGCTGGGGTGCTTGCGGTCGCCTCGGAATCGAACCAGCCGCCGACCGTCCTCGCCACCGAGTTGAACCTCGATCCCGCAGTTGCATTCACACAAGATGCACGCCGTTGCCGCCCAGTTCGCGCTTTCCATCGCCGGCAGCATGTCACGCCGATGCCGGGCATCGACGCAGGCCCAGACCTCGAAATATGGGCCCCACCGGGCCACAGACGGTGGCAACATGGTCGCGATACGGCCGGCATGTGCGTGTTCGTCACACCGTGATCCCGCCGCCGCTGTCACATTGTTCGCGCAGTTGGGCGGGACTGTTATAAAGGTGGACGCGCATGCGTATCGCCCTCGGTTCGCCTATTTTAGTGCTCGTGGCGGCGGCAATTGGCGTTGCCCCCGCCGGAGCGGCGTTTGCGGCCGCACCGGGTCCCGCTGGCGATCGCGAATCGGCGCCCGTCGAGGTCGCCGAGCCCGCCCCAGCAGGCCCTGAACTTCACGACCCAATGCTCCAGGCCAAGCAGGCTTACGACTTGGGCCGGAAACTGTACGACGAGGCAAAGTACGAAGACGCGCTGGGCTCCTTCCTGGACGCTCAGCGACTGTATGCCTCGCCGGACCATCACTTTAACATCGCGCGTTGCTACGAGGCGCTGGGTCGGTACGAACTCGCAGTGGAGTACTACCGCGCGTACTTGCGGTCCGACCCGGGCGACCGCGCGAATATCGAAAGCACGATCGAACGCATCGAAGCGATCATCACCAGCAAGGACGAGCCCGCAGCGCAGCCCGCACTGCCCGAGGTCGAACCCCAACCGGAACCAGTGCCGCCAACGGACGGCAGCGAGGACGCGTCCCACCCCGGTCGGGTGTTGATCGTCACCGGTGCCGTCTTGACGGGGGTTGGGGTCGCGGTCCTACTCGGTGGAGGCGTGGGTGCTGGTGTCGCGGCGCGTGACCGCAGTGACCAAGTCGACGACGTTTTTCAGGGGGGCAACCCGGACGGCCTTAGTTTGGACGCGACGCGCACGCTCGACGAGGAGGGTCGCCGCTTGGAGTCCATCCAAGTCGCCGGAGCGGTTGTTGGCACCGTCCTCGTCGCGGGTGGCGTAACCATGCTTGCCCTCGGCGTCCGTAAGAAGCGTGCTCGGCCAAGTGCGGCCGCCATGCTTGGACGCGGTCTCGTCGGCGTGACGTTCCGAGGGAGATTTTAGACGATGAGAACGCTAATTGCTTTCATTGCGCTGAGCGCCACGGTCGGGTGCTACTCGGCCGAGTTCGATGCGGCGGCGGGTAGTGTGTTTACCTGCGAGGCCAGCGAGGACTGCGATACCAACTCGTCCTGCTTCCGGGGAATCTGCACCAACGACGAAGGCCCGAGCGTCAACATCGTCGGGCCCGAAGAGAACTCGGTGTTCGCGGCCGGGGACGCGGTCGTATTCCCGCTGACGCTGTCGGGGACCGACCTCAAGCTCAACGAGCCAAACGGGCAGTCCGTGGCGGGCCAGGGCTACCTGCTCGTCGAGGTCGACGGCGTTACGCTACCCAGCCGCATCATCAGTGGTCAGCTCAGTGGGACCGTGTCCGAGCAGCTGAACTTGGGCATTCTCGACGGGGGCTATCACCGCCTGCGTGTGTCGGCGGTGGGCCTGGACAACGAGCCCTACGCCAATCCAAGCGCTGTCGCCGACGTGGGCCTGTGGGTCAACGACGGCCTACCGCACGTCGGAATCCGAAGCCCGTGGCCAGGTGACACCTACGCGACTGGCGAGCCGTTGGACGTCTCGGTGGTCTGTCTCAACTGCACGTTCATCGATCCCGATCTCGCCGCCGCCGACCGAGTGGATGAGCCAACGCCCGAAGGGCATACGCACATTTTCTTTGACCGGCGGGAGGGGGTCGGCGGGACGTTGGACTACCCGGCGTGCTTGCCCGACTGCAACTTCAGCTACGCCAACAACGGCTCTATCAAACCGAAGAACAAGACGAACCAACGCAGCGTCGAGGGGGTCGTGGAGCAGGTGCCTGAAAAGGCCGGTGCCCTCCGGGTGACGGCCAGCCTCAACTACACCGGGCACTTTCCGTACCCGTCCGATAGCCTGGACCCGGCCGTTTGGTCTTCGATGCCCGAGTTGCTGGATCAGTTGGTGTTCGAGGCAATCTCGATCAATCTCGAGGACTAGCTCGCAGTGATCAGCGCGGCGGAGGTTGTGCTGCGTTGCGTCGACATCGATCCGACGTTGGTGTTTCTAACCGAGAAACTCGGGTTCTCGGTCGTGTCTGTCTTCCCCGCCG
>JAESSZ010001003.1 GCA_016763875.1 Nannocystaceae bacterium | reverse complement strand
GAGTGTGGCGGCATCCTGTGCCACAGCCAGGACAGCTCAGCCGGATGCGTCTGCGACCCAGGTTACGAGTGGGAAGATCCCAACGACTCGGCAAACTTCGAGTGCGACCAGATTCCAGGGAAGGCCGGCGACTGCGACGAGCCCAACAGCTCGGCCGAAGGCAGCCAGTGCTTCTGCGACAGCGGCTACAACTGGTGCTCGGACAGCCCAGATGACTTCACCTGTTGTGTGGACCCGGACCAAGCCCAGACGAACGGCAACGAGCCGACCGGGGGCAACGACGACAACGACGACGTTGCTGAGGGCGACTCCGATGAGACCGCAGACCCCGCAGACAGCGGCAGCGACGACAGCATGGCCGACTCGACCGGCGGCGGTCTCACCTGCGAGGAGACCCCGGCCGACCCCAGCGAGATCGAGCCGCTGGCCGAGGATTGCACGACGGATACCGAAGGCCTTGAGTTCTGCAGCAACCTTGAAGAGGACGGCCCGGCCGGCAGCCGGTACTGGCAGTGTGTCGAAGGCGCGTGGGTCGAGATGCCGGACTTCGGCGATGAGGTCTGTGAACTCGAAGGAGAGGATTTCTCAATCGGG
Source organism: Nannocystaceae bacterium (assembly GCA_016763875.1). GTDB lineage: Bacteria > Myxococcota_A > Polyangia > Nannocystales > Nannocystaceae > JAESSZ01. The sequence continues at coordinate 5,903 of JAESSZ010001003.1, read as the reverse complement.
TGCACGACGGGCGACATGATCTATTTCGACTGCGCCATGGGACCTGGCACGGACTGCAGCGGCCCGGAATGCTCGGGATGCCTCGACTCGGACATCATTCAAGACTGCACCGACAACCGCCTCGTCGAGGATAGTTGCTTTCGGATCTGCACCGAGATCGGTGACGGCGAGATGACCTTCGACCATGGCGAGTGCATCGCCGGGGACAACGGACCCGAGTGCGCATGCTGTGACGAGGGTGACAAAGACTGCAACGTAAAGTAGGCCCGGCGCCGCCGCGCGCATTTGACGAAAACGCGCCTTCACCGCACCCGGTGAAGGCGTCGTTGTTTCTTGAGATCTGCTCAAAATGAACCCGCAAAGTAGTAGCCAGGATCTCCACCCGCCTACGGGCGCGAGGTTCGTCTTCGCCCGTGACGACGAAGCGCGCTCACCGCGATATGCACTAACGATCTACCTAGCCGACGGCCGAACCATCGTCACTACGTTGGCCTGGTCCGAGGGGCGCGCAAGCCTCGCCGACCAGTCGGCCGACGGCGACGAGACGCTCGACTGGGCGCGGGACCAGGCACTCAAGCTTGCGCGTGTTCTTAAGGCTTCCGGCCAAGCCCGACTGGCCCGATGGCGCGGGTAGCGCCAATCATCAGGACGTTATGTTGTTGCCGCGTTTCACGCATGCGCAACGCACACTCGTGCCTCGGCTACCGCGTTTCACGCACCCCCGCTGAAGGCCACTAGGTCCTGACGCACAAAAACCGTCCCTTTTGGAGGGCCTCGGGCGCTTGGCACGGGAACGGTCTTCTGAAAGCATCGGGTCTGTGAAGGCGTCCCTACGAGCCTTCGAGTACATGGCGTGGGCCAAGTCCGCGCCTGGGGGCGCCAAGGTGAATCTCACCGCCAGCGGCATGGCGGACACCGTCGCCCCTCCCCAACTCGAAGACGATCCCATCCGCGGGGAGCAACTGGCCATGGCTGATGCCTGGACCGGTACGCTGGAAACATCCGACCAGTGCAGCCGGCCTGCGCGCGACAACGCCCACGACGCGTTCGTCGACGCAGTCGCCGCCCGGTACGGCGTTCCCCCCGACCACGTCACCCCCACCCTCGGCGCGAGCCTGGCTATCACGCATGTCTTGCTGGCCCTCGTTCGTCCTGGCGACCATGTCATCGTCGAGCGACCCACATACGAGCCGTTGCATCGAGTGCCCGACATCCTCGGCGCCAACGTCTCGCGACTGGACCGCAAGTTCGAAGACGGCTGGGCCGTGGTCCCGGACCGACTCGCGCGGCTGCTGACCTCGCGCACCCGTGCGGTCATTCTCAGCAACCTACACAACCCGAGCGGCACGGCGATCGACCGGGCAACGCTGCTCGAGATCACAGAGTTGGCTGCCCGTGTCGGCGCGGTCGTCTTGGTCGACGAAGTGTATTTGGATTACTGCTTCCCTGGCTCAGGCGCCACAGGCGGCGAGGCAGTCGACATCGCCCCCGCGTGCACCATCGCCGAGAACTGCGTCAGTTGGAGTTCGAGCACCAAGTGCTTCGGTTTCGCCGCTCTTCGCGCAGCGTGGATCGTCGCGGGGAGCGCTGAGACTGCTCGCGCGATTCGCACCGCCGCTGACTACCTCCATGTGGACACGCCGATGACGACAGTGGAGCTTGGCGCCCGGGTCATCGCGCAGGCAGACCGGCTCACGCGTCACGCTGCCACGGTCGCCAGCGCCGGTCAGAACATCGTACAGGCGTGGATCGACAACGAGCCTCGCGTCGCCTGGGTCCCGCCCGTAGCGGGCATCACGGGGTGTGTGCAGTTGCCGCACTTGATGCAGGACGTCGCGTTCGCCACCCACCTGCGCGAGCGCTACGACACCCAAGTGGTCCCCGGAACCTTCTTCGAGGCCTCAGGGACCGTCCGCTTGAGCTTCGGCGTCTCCGCGGCTGCGCTCGAAGAAGGCCTCGCCAACTTCAGCGCCGCGCTCGACGACCTGGGCTAGAGCGCGCGGAACGCACGGGCGGACCCGGCGATTATGCCGGGCCGCTACACGTTGAAGCGGAAGTGGATCACATCGCCGTCCTGGACGATGTACTCCTTGCCCTCAATGCGGAGCAGGCCCTTGGCCTTGACCGCAACTTCGCTGCCCAACTCGACCAGGTCCTCCCAGCGCATGACCTCGGCCTTGATGAAGCCGCGCTCGAAGTCGGTATGGATCTTGCCCGCGCCCTGCGGTGCCGTGCTCCCACGTTTCACCGTCCATGCACGGACCTCCTGCTTGCCCGCCGTGAAGAACGTGACGAGGTCCAGCAGCGTGTAGGCGCTGCGGATCAACCGATGCAGCCCGGGCTCTTTGAGGCCAACGCCCGCAAGAAATTCCTTTTGGTCCTCGGCATCCAACTGCGCGATCTCGGCCTCGATGGAGGCTGAGATCACCGCAACCTCTGCGCCTTGGATCTTGGCCTGCGCGAGCACTGCGGCAACGCCAGGGGCGTCCGTCTCGGAGGCGACATGATCCTCGGCCACGTTGGCGACGAAAATCACGGGCTTGGCGGTGAGTAGCGCCAGCGGGGCCAACACCTCCCGCTCGTCATCGTCGAGATCCATCGAGCGCACGGGCGTGCCGCGGTCGGCGGCCTCGAGCACCTTCTGGCACGTCGCGTAGGCGAGCTTTTCCTCGGCATCACCGCCCTTTTGCAGCTTGAATGCCCGGTCTCGCCGCTGCTCAATCGACTGGATGTCGCGCAGAAGCAGCTCGGTGTCGATGACCTCGATATCTGACGCAGGGTCCACTTTGCCGTCGACGTGCACGACGTTGTCGTCCTCGAAGCAGCGCACCACATGGCAGATCGCATCCACGCTGCGGATATGGCTCAAGAACTGATTGCCGAGCCCCTCGCCCTGACTCGCGCCTTTGACCAGACCCGCAATATCGAGGAACTCGATCGCCGTGGGCACGATACTGTCGGGCTCGACTACTTCGACGAGCCGATCCTGCCGCGGATCGGGGACCAACACGACACCGACGTTCGGCTCGATCGTGCAAAAAGGGTAGTTCGCCGACTCCGCACCTGCGTCCGAAAGTGCATTGAAGAGCGTGGATTTCCCAACGTTGGGAAGGCCGACGATTCCAACCGATAGCGCCATAGCTGGCGCGCTTACCACAGATCCCACCCGATCTGTGGTAAGCGCCGACCGTGGCCGGCGATATCTCCGCGGACGCCCCGGATGACCCCGCGGGCACCCCAGATTCAACGTCCGACAGTCCCGGCCGCAACGAGGCGGAGGGGAACGCCGCCAACGCGCCGACCTCGCCAACGACCGACGGTCGCGCTCTTCGGGCAGAACGCCGCAGAGCTGAGCGCCGCACGGCGATAACCGACGCCGCCAAACGGGTGTTCCGAGCCAAGGGCTACCACCAGGCGTCGGTCCACGACATCATCGACGAGGCTCGTATCGCACGAGGGACCTTCTACCTTTACTACGCGAGCAAGCAGGAGATCTTCGGTGAACTCGTGGATGAGTTCCTCAAGATCCTCCGGATGCAGGTGAAGACGATCTCGATCGGCGGCGGTGCACCAGAGCCACGCGACCAACTGCGCGCAAACTTCCGGCGCGTCGTCAGTGCAGTGCTCGCCCACGAAGAAGTGGCCAGCGTGATCCTGCGCGACCCGACCGGCTTCGACGATGAGAGCAAGCAACAGGTCGGCCGGTTCTTCGAACGGGTCCTCCAGATGCTCAGCGCCGCACTCCGTGTGGGCGAGGACCTCGGTTTGGTACGCGAATGCGATCGCGCAATTGTGTCAGCCACCGCCCTGGGAGGCGTTCAGGAGGTACTCGTGCGCATGCTCGCGGTGCACAACGACGACGACCCGAGCGAGAGCAACGCGGCCTTTCGCGATCCTGACCGGATCGCGGACGAGTTGCTCGCGCTGTTTTTTCGCGGAATCTTCGTGTAGCGACGGGGCCTACGGGGCCGGCGCGAGGAACGCTTCGAGGCGTCCACGAATCTCCGGGTCGGACATCGAGGCATCGTCCTCGTCCATATCATTGAGTTCGTCCACGATGGCCCCAATGACGCCGCGTGCGGCTTCAAGGTGCTCGTCGTGAATGAAGGCTGAGAACACGGTCTTGCCCGAAGCCGCTTTCGTGATCGCCGACTCCCTCGCGTGTTCCTCCAGCTCCGTATAGAAAATCGAGTGGAACGCGCGGTTGTAGTCCGTCTCGCGGTAGATCTCGAACATCGTCTTGTCTTCGACGGCCATGGCGGGGACCTTGCCAAAGGCGCCTGACCAAGTCCACCATCCCCTACCGACGGAGGTCAGAGATCCCGTGTTCAAAAGCCTACTGAGCCGTGCGCGAAAAGCAGCCCGAGACCACCTCCCGACCGAGGTCGTCCAGGCTGGCAAGAAACTGCGCGACACCGTGGTCGAAATGGCACCTGCGCCCATCGCAGAGGCCGTCAAGGCCTACGTACCCGCGAGCGACAGCGACAGCGACAGCACGGAGACCAGCGCGCCTGTCGACACGCCCGCCTCACCGCCACCCATGCGTGAAGCGTCCGCGGACGTATTGCTGCGCGTGAAGGTCAAGGCCGACAAGGGGCTCAAGGCCGAAGACCGCGTTGTCGTGGTCTACGCGACCCCCGAGGAGAGCGAGGAAGTCGCCGCGATTTTGGAGATCCTCAAAACTGTCGAGACCACGGTCAGGGAGATCGACCTCGATCGCGAGCGGCCCGAAGTCCGGACGCAGTTGGCGAAGCTTACGGGGATCATGGTCCCGCCGTACGTCTACATCAACGGCCGCTACTGGGGCGCGCGCTACGACCTTGAGAGTCTCGCAGGCAGTGAGAGCTCGAACTGGTCGTCGCCAACCGACTCGACGAACTCAGCGAAGAAGCGCGACGGATCGGCAACGTCCACGAGAGCTACTCCGACGAGATCAGCGTCGAGAACGTACTCAAGCGCTGGCGCCTCGGCCACATCTTGTGCGTCGACGATCTGGACGCCTGGTACGAGGACGGCAAGCAGGGCAAGAACAGCGAAGAGCGCTTCTTCTACCAAGGCGGCCCCCGAGACGTGGCCGACATGCCGCAGATCGCCGAAGAGGTCGTGGCGGCAGTGGATGCCGAAGACTACGAAGCCATCTGGCAGTTCGAGCCAACGGTCCACGTCAATTGAAAAACGCCCTGCCGCGCCTGCGCGTCCACCTGCAACTCATCGACGATGGCGTGGCGCCAGTAGTGGCGCGATATGCTGCACATATCCAGTGCCGTGCGGGCTGCAGCGAGTGCTGCCACCAGACCTTCCGCGTCGCGGAGATAGAAGGCGCGTTGCTGCGTCAGGGGCTGGCCCAGGCAACCCCTGAGACTCGCGCCGACATCGTGGCCCGCGCGCGGACGTGGTCTCCCGATTCCCGCAGCCCCTGCCCGGTCCTTTCCAGCGCCGGACATTGTCGCCCGTACGAACACCGGCCGCGGATCTGCAGGAAGTACGGGATTCCGCTGTGGCACCCAGATCGACCCGACGAGGTCACCACCTGCGACCTGAACTTTCGCGGCGTTGCTGACATCGATCCCGAACTCGTGCTCGACCCCCAGGCGGTATGGGCGCAGGACAGGATCCGTCTCCGCGACGAACTTGCGCTCGGCAAGGCACAGCCCGTACCGATCGCCGAGTACCTCACCCAAGAACTCACTCAACAAGACACACCATCATGCATCGAGTAGTAGGGCTTTGTCTTTGTCTCGCTGTTTTTAGGCAAGCTATTGCGTCCGGCTGTTCCAAGTGCTGAAAAACTAACGACTTATGAGTGTGGAGAGCAACCGACTGGTCAGGCCTGGACCAACTTCAATATGCGTTTTTATATGGTGGCCCTCTTCTTCCTCATCTTTGATGTCGAAGTGGCCTTT
>JAESSZ010001002.1 GCA_016763875.1 Nannocystaceae bacterium | reverse complement strand
TCGCGCAGAGCCCAGAGCGACAGGGCCGTGGCGGGCGGGAGCTCGCGAGCTGCGAGGTCCGTGTCGCTGAGCTTCGCGAGATCGTCCAATGCAAACTCAAACGACGGCACAAAGCGCTCAAGGATCGCGCGTGTACCAGGGTCGTCTGCGAACAGATCGTGGAATCGTTGCGGTGCTCGCCAGCCGCGCTCATCGTGCGCCAACACGACGGGCAAGATCAGCGGAAGCGGCGGCCGTGTGGCGTTGGTGCGTTCGATCCATGAGTCCCAGATCCGCATCATATATTGAAGCATGCGCAGGGGCATGAACCAGTCGTCGCTGCTCTGGTGCTCGAACAAAACGTAGACGAGGACCTGGCTCTCGATGTCCCTCCGCTCTACGGAGAACAGGAGATCGACAAACCGATCGCGAGCGTTGGCGCTCTGAAAGCTGCCAGGCTGCGAGGTGCAGCGTGTGCTGGGGCAGGACGGAGGCAAACTCCGCGGCGGCGTTGGCTTCGTCGCTGAACGTCTCCTTGAAGAAGGTGTCGTGCGGGCGTTTTACTTGGTCGTCCGTCATGTTGAACGACGACGATAAGGACGGTCGACCGCATTGTCGCCAATGCACGACCCAACGGGTGACCCGGCTGAGAAGCAACTCCCCCGAGCTTTGGTGCGACGCCAACGCTGGTGGCGAGATGGCGGCGCTGGCGACGATGCCGAGCACCGCGCGGTTGGGTGCTGGCGCGCAGCTGGACCTGAACGGTGATGGCTTCGCCGAGGTGCTGATCGCCAAGGACGCAACTTACGCTTCGGAACGCACGCCTCGGGCGTCGTCGGACGGAAAGTGATGGGCCTAAGCACGGGCGAGACCTCCAAGGACGCTGCCAGCACCAGCGGATCGGCTGGCCAGGACTCGGGCGTGGGAACCGGATGCGGGTGTACGGAAGGCCGGGGTTCCGGCCGCACCGGAGTGTTTTTCTTGCTCGGACTGCTCGGCCTAAGAGCTCGCAGACGGCGAGGGCGCTGAACGCGCCTCCTCAGTAGCCATCCACGGCTGCCTACTGGGGAAGCGGGACACAGCCGCCTTCGACATCATCTTCTTCGCGACACGTGCTGCTCGGGAGTGACCGTGCGAGAATGCGCCGACCCTGACGGCGCCTGATGAAGTCCAAGTACTACGAGGCTGAACTCGCCTACCTGCGTGAAGGTGGCAAGGAGTTCGCCCGGGCCTACCCCAATGCGGCTGGCCTGCTTGCCGAACGGAGTTCGGACCCGGATGTCGAGCGGCTCCTTGAGGGCTTTGCGTTTCTGGCCGGCCGGGTGCGCGAACGAGTGGACGACGCGCTGCCAGAGATCGCGCACCACTACGCGGCGATCTTGGTGCCGCACCTGACGCAGTACATACCGCCGATGTCGACGGTGCAGTTCCGGCCCGACAAGGGCCTACGAACGCCTGTCGATCTTCCCCGCGGTGCGCCTGTGGCGGGTTTAGCCCCCGATGGCACGCGCTGTCAGTTTCAAACCACGACGCCGTTGACGTTGCTGCCGCTAGCGCTGGATGACGTTCGACACGAGCGGCCGGGCACTCGGATCGACAAGGTCATCCTCGCACTACGGATGGCACCGCCTCAGGTGGCGGCCGTCGGCAAAGCTTCGATCCGCCTCTTTTTCCACGGTGAGACCGCGTTTTGGACCACGCTTCGCAGCTGGTTCCTGCATTACTGCACCGCCGTCGAGGTTGTCGCCGAGGGTGAGGTTGTGGGACGACTCGATCCCAGCGCGATCAAGCCTGTGGGGCACGCAGTCGAGGAGCGCTTGCTTCCGCAGTCGCCGCTCGAACACGATGCCTTCACGATCGCGGCGGAGTTTTTCTCGTATCCAGAGAAGTTCGCCTTTGTCGATCTTCCGCCAATCGGTGGCGCCGCGCGGGCTCGTTGTGAGCTGCATTTTTCATTCGACAAAGCACCGAAGTTGTCGCGTCCACCCGTCGACGGCGACGTGCGTCTGCATTGCGCCCCAGTGATCAACCTGTTCAAGACGACCGGCGAACCGGTGCGCTTCGATCCGCTGCGCCCGGAGGGGCTCGTGCAGGCGTCCGGTCTCACGCCGGCTCAAGCCGAGGTTTGGGGGGTCACCGAAGTGGTTGGGTTGGCACAGTCCTCGCGGCGTACCTACCCGCCGTTTGCGTCTTTTCAAGCGGAGGTTGGTGCCGATTCGAGGTTCTTCGCGACGCGGCGAGCACCCTCAAGTGCCGCCACGGGGACCGATCTGTTTGTGTCCCTTGTCGCCCCGCGTGATGCCGAGATCATCGCTGACCCTGAGGTTTTGTCGATGTCGCTGTTGTGCAGCAATCGCGCGGCGGCCTGTGCGCTAAAAATCGGCCAACTCAACCAGCACGTGCGTGGTTCGGCCACCTCCGTGCCATTCACCAACATCAGCCCGGTCACGCCGCCGCTGTATCCGCACGACGACGGCGAGTTGGTGTGGCGACTGGCGGCGCACATCGGGCTTTCGCGGCGCGGGCTACAGGACGCGACGAATCTGCGGCGATTGCTGGAGACCTACAATCTCGCCGCGCGCTTCAGTCCAAGACTCGGGCGTCTCAACTCGCCGTGGATCGCAGCGATTCGCGAGGTTCAGGTCACCAAGAGTGTGCGGGTGTATCGCGGAGCCCCTGTCACCGGTACGCGGTCTACCGTTATCCTCGACGGTGCCAACCTGTCCTCACCGGGTGAGGCGTATGTCTTCGGTGAGATTCTCAACGAAGTCTTCGCGCGTCGCGTGCTCATCAACTCGTTCAACCAGTTGGAGATTCGGATCTCGCCATCAGGCGAGCGGTGCACATGGGAACCGAGGAACGGATCGTTCGCGCTCATCTGAGCCTAGTTGAGCGTTTGACGCCCGAGGGCGTACCGCGGACCCGGTTCTTCGCTGCGGTGCGGTTGCTTGAGCAGTTAACGTCTGACGCTCCACGCATCGGCGGAGAGGGACCGTTTTCGGCCGAGGCCATCTCGTTCCGTCACAGCCCCTCGTTTGCCTCCCAGCCCAACGAACTGGAGTCGATCCGGCAGGTGGTGGCGCCGCGAACGGTGGACCAGGCGCTGGAAGCGAAACACCATCGATTCGAAGTCACGACGTGTTTCTTGGGTTTGAGTGGCGCAGACAGCCCGTTGCCGTTGTACATGGCCTCGGAGCTCATATTCGACGACGCGTGGTCGCGTCGGCAGGCCCATTTTCTCGACATCTTCCACAACCGGATGCTGGCGTTGTTCTACCGAGCGATCGCCAAGTACGACTATCCGCGCGAGTGGTTGAGCACGGCCAACGATGCTCCGTCGGCACGCGTCCTGGCACTGGCAGGGCTGGATGTTTCGGGGCAGACCAAGGAGGCCGTCTCCCGGCGGGAACTGCTGCGATTGGCGGCGCTGTTCACCCTCGGTGGCGCGACCGGCCGAAGCATCGAAAACGGTCTTGTTCAGCTCATGGCGCCCGACCTTGGTGGGGTTCCCCTGAAGTTGAGCCAGTTCACGGGCGGGTGGGTGAACTACGATGCCGCGCAGACCAACCGCTTGGGACAAGCGAACAACGAGGCTGGCGCCAGTTTCATGCTCGGCACGCGGGTTCGACACCCTGGCAACCGGGCCCAGATTACAATAGGGCCGATGAGCCCGGAGCTGGCCCGCAATTTCTCACCAGGGGGGAAGTCCTACGAGCGGATCCGCGACCTGGTCAGTGTCCTGTGCGGTGAGCCCCTTACTTTCGACCTGGAGTTGCTCATCCGAGAAGGGGAGTATCCTCCGTTCATCCTCGGTCGCCGCATACTGGGCAAGGACATTTGCCTTTCCGGAAAACGCAACTCCGGGCGCGTGGTCAGCCAGATCCACGATCTCGATGGCGCGCTCGCGCCAAGAAAGCACAACCCGAACCATGGCTCGTAAACGCGCCGATAGGGTGTTGTGGGGGGAAGGCCTGTTGGTCTGCCCGCAGCACTTTCAACAGCACGACCTTTTTCTTGATGCCAACTTTCAGGCGCGGGCGATGTGGCCCAACCCTTACGCCTGGGGCGTCGTCACGGCCGATCTCGATAGCGCGGGGCTCAAGACCGGTGCATTGGCCGTGAAGTCGTTTCGCGGGCTCTTGCCGCAGGGGCTAGCGTTGGACCTTGAGGAAGGTGACCCTGATCTACCGCCGAGCCGACCGATAGCGGACAGCTTCCCCAGCACCGCGGCCGTACTTGAGGTTTTTCTCGCGGTACCAGCGTTGCGAGAAGGTGGTGAGAACTGCGCGACCGGGGAGTCGGGCGCAGGTTCGCATCGCTACACGACGTGGTCACGCGAGGTGTTGGACCTGGTGGATGCGGGTACCGAGGTCAACGTGTCGTACGCGCGGCCCCAGCCGGTCATCCTGTTCGGCCACGAGAACCGCGATGACTTCGAGGTTCTCAAACTCGCCGAGCTCAAGCGCGACGGGGCCGGCGGCTTCGAAACGACGAGTGACTTCGTCCCCACGTGTTTGCGTATGTCGGGCTCGGCGCTCCTGCGCAAGTGGACCTCGGAGTTGGTTAGCCTGATGGTGACCAAACGCCGCGCCTTGATGGAGGCCCTGGGGCAGGTCGACTCCGCGCGGGTCGAGTTCACTGCACAAGACGTCACCCGCTCGCTGCAGCTCGGAACGATCAACACGCATCTGCCGATGGTGCGGCACATGAGCGAGAATCCCGAGACGCCCCCGTTCTGGCTATTCTCGTCGCTGAGCCAGCTCGCGGGGCAGCTGGCGACATTCTCGTCGACAATCGCGCCCGAGGCTCTGCCGACTTACCACCATCCCAATCCGCGGGAGACGTTCGTCGAGTTGTTCGCTAAGTTACGAGAACTGCTCGAACTCGCGATGCAGCAGAACTTCATCGAGGTGCCGCTCGAGGCGCGGCGAGACGGCATGTGGATTGGGCTGCTCAAAGAGGACCGCCTCCTGGCGTGCCCGACCTTCGTGCTGGCGGTTGAGGCGGACACCGCTCAGCAAGAGGTGGCCAACCGAATCCCACAACTGTCGAAAATTGCCTCTTGGCAGCAGATCGCACGCATTGTCCGGTCCGCGATCCCTGGCGCGCCGCTGAAAGCGACGCATCGGCCACCGCCCGAGGTGCCGATTCGCCCGAATTCGGTATACTTCCTCGTCGATACTAAGCACGACTTTTGGAAGCAGGTTCTCGAAGAGCGTGCGGTGGCGATTTTCTTACCGCCCCCGTACGACCCGAGTCGTGCACGAGTGAAACTCATCGCCATCCCGGCGGGCAAGGGACGTTGACTCGATGATAGGCGTGGGCGTATTCGGAAAAATTCCATCGCATGGCGATTTTGTCTCGGCCGGCATGGCAAGCCCCACGGCCCGGTCGTTCGACAAGTTCTCCCAGATGGCCAACGACCGGGTGGCGCAGGAGAGCAACCGGCTGCCCCGCGGCCCCATAGGGTTTTGTTTTCGTGACGAGCAGGGTCACTCGCTGCTGATTGGCGTCACGGTGTCCAGCCGCGACAGCGCGGGTCGCAAGTTTCCCCTGAGCTTGTTCTGCGAGCTGACCATCGAAGATGACATGCAACTGGCGGGGGCCCCTGGCGTGTTCACTCCCGCGATCATGCAGCTCAATCGGCTGGCCCTCGATGCCGAGGCGACCACGATCGATGCGCTCAAGGACGCGGTCAACGCAATCCCGGTCCCGAGCACTGAAGGCTTCTCCGCCGCACTTCGCGCAGAAGTCGATCGGTTGCAGGAAGTGCCACTGAGCCGAGTATTACGGCGGATCTAGGCGGACAAACCCGGGGCCGCCGTGGGCGTCTCGACCCTGCTGCGTGCCTGCGACAACGCAGTGCGAGAGGGTCCCCGCCGCCCCGCTACCGTCGATGTCCGTGCCACGAGCGACATCGAACTGCTCTTTTGGCTCGCCTGCGCAGAAAAACGGTTGGGGAGTGCTGTCCGCGGGCTCTCTGCGTTCTGGGACGTGGCGGCTCAACGGGCTCTCATTGCCCCTGGCATGCCGGATTCTAACACATTGAACTTCCTGGGTAGTTCGGTCGTTCAGTTCAATAGGTTGTGGTCAACTGGCGCAGGGAAAGTCTCGCCAGAGGCCGAAGAGCGCGCTCGGGAGGGGTTGAACTCCGAGGTCGCCGCACTACTCGCAGACCCGCAGTCGGCATCAGCCTCGGACTTCGTTGTGGCGCTTTCGCCCACGGTTTGAGACGTTAATGGAGGAAACGCAATGGCCCGCAAAGCATCAGTCGCGCCCAAAGAACGCATCAACATCGTCTACCGTCCCGCGACCAATGCGCAGGAGGCCATCGAGCTCCCGCTCAAGACCCTCGTGGTGGCAGACCTGACCGGAAAATCCGACGAGCGATCCATCGAGCAACGGACGCCGGTCAACATCGACAAAGACAACTTCCACGAGGTCATGAAAGGGTTTGAGCTCGGCATGGATGTCTCGGTGCCTGACAAGCTGTCTGGTGTCGACGGTCAGGAGATCGCCGCATCTTTGAAGTTCGACAGTCTCAAAGATTTCAGCCCCGAGGGGATCGTCAAACAGGTGCCCGAACTCAACCGACTGCTCGAACTTCGGAACGCCCTTTCGGCGCTCAAGTCACCGCTCGGCAACCGCAAGGATTTTCGGACCCGTGTGCGCGACTTGCTTGACGACGCCGATGCTCGCAAGCAACTCATGGACGAGCTGGGTCTTGAACCCGACTCGGACTCCAAGGACTGATCCCCTGTTATTCGAGCGAGGCAAACGATGTCGCCAAAAGTAAAAGCAGATAAAGCGGCCAAAACGGTCGAAAAGACCGAAGAAAAGCAGAGCCTCCTGGAGTCTCTCCTCGACGAGACACACGTCGGGCGCGACGACGAGGAGGCGTACGGCATCGCCAAGCGCGGCATCGAAGCGTTTCTTGGCGAGCTCCTCACGTCCAACAAGGGCAAGTACGAGAAGATCGACCGCGCGGCGGTGGACCTGATGATCTCGGAGATCGACAAGCGGCTCGAAGGTCAGGTCAACGAGTTTCTGCACCACAAAGACGTGCAGAAGCTCGAGTCGACGTGGCGCAGCGTGCGTTATCTTGTCGATCACACCGACTTCCGCGAGAACATTAAAATCGAACTCATGTCTGCGACCAAGCAGGACTTGATGGACGATTTCGATGACTCGCCGGACATCGTCAAGTCAGGCTTGTATCGGACGGTGTACTCCGCTGAATACGGCACCTTCGGTGGTCAGCCATTTGGCATGATCCTGACGGACTTCGAGTTTGCGGCCGGACACGAGGACATCCGTTTGCTGCAGCAGTTGGCGTCGGTCTCGGCGATGGCACACGCACCTTTGCTGGCCAACGCCAAGCCCACGTTGTTTGGCGGCGACGAGTTCGCCAGCTTGCCAGCGATGCGCGACCTCAAGGCGCACTTCGACTCGCCTCAGTTTGCACGTTGGCGCTCGTTCCGCGAGAACGAAGACTCGCGCTACATCGGGCTGTGCATGCCGCGGTTCATGCTGCGCCAGCCTTACGCTCCCGGGCAGAACAGCGTGCGGGCGTTTGAGTTCGAAGAAGACGTCATCGACAAACATGACAACTACCTGTGGGGACCGGCTTCATTCGCCCTCGCGGCACGATGCGCAGACTCGTTTGCCAACTTTCGGTGGTGCGCGAACATCATCGGTCCCCAGTCCGGTGGTGCCGTCGAGGACCTCCCCCTGCATCAGTACGACGCGATGGGCGAGTTGCAGACCAAGCTACCGGTCGAGGTTCAGCTCACCGAACGTCGCGAATACGAGCTGTCGGAAGAGGGCTTTATCGGTCTCACCCATCGCAAGGGTTCAGACAACGCTGCGTTCTTTTCGGCCAACTCGGTGCAGCGCGCCAAGACGTTCGGCAAGAACGACAAGGACAGCGAGCTCAACTACCGACTGGGCACGCAGCTGCCGTACATGTTCATCGTGAGCCGCGTGGCGCATTACCTCAAGGTGATGCAGCGCGAGAACTTGGGTACCTACCAGAGTAAGGACCGCTTGCAGTTCGAGCTCTCTTGGTGGCTGGCGAGCTACACCACGAACACGGTGGCCAACGACATCGAAATGGCGAAGTATCCGTTCAAGGAGAGTTCCGTGACGGTTGAGGACGTGCCTGGGGTTGCTGGGTGGTTCCGAATCAAGATGCAGCTCGTGCCGCACTTCAAGTACATGGGCGCTGACTTCACGCTGTCGCTGGTCGGTAAACTCGACAAGGCTCTGAACACCGATTGACGGCTGACGGCTGATGGACGGGGACTTCGAGTCTGGTGCGGGCCAAGCCGCTACGGCGGCTGGG
>JAESSZ010001001.1 GCA_016763875.1 Nannocystaceae bacterium | reverse complement strand
AGCCATCCGCGACGGCGACGTTTGTTCATGCGGGCGCGGGCGAAGCGGACGGCGATCGTCACCAGCCACGGGCGAACCTGCGCGGGCGCACGCAAGGTATCGAGGCGTTCGGCGGCCCGGACGAAGGTGTCCTGCACGATGTCCTCGAGCTCGCCGTCGTCGCCCATCAACCGGAAGACCACCCCTGCGATGTAGCGGCTATGGCGCACGTAGAGCGCACGGAACGCCGCGCGATCTCCGCGGAGAATCCGGCCCACAAGGACGGCGTCGTCGTCCTCGACCGTCATCAACTGTGTCCCCGCCAGCGCCATCCGATATGCCCGAGCATGCACGTTCGCAACTGGTTAGGATCAACCAGCGGCTCAGATCGGCTCATTTGGTTTTGAGTCGGCTGTTTTTCCCCCGCTGGGGTCTACGAAACACGGGATGAACCATCGCATCACACGGCTACCGCGGCTGCCGCGCGGCATGTTGTCCCTCGGGATGCTCGTCGGCTGCGCGGAACCCACGCTCGTGCTCGGTTACGAGGACGGCACAACGACGGTCGGGATCCCAAGTGCAGACGGTTCGGGCACGACCGGCCCGCTCACCGCCGCGGAGTCCTCCAGCGGCAGCGGCAGCGGCACGGGCTCCGGTCCATGTGGACTCGAGGGCGAGCTGTGTTCACCGAAAATCGATCTCCTGTTCGTCATCGACAACTCCGGAACGATGGGCGAGGAGCAGCTCAACCTCGCACGGAACTTCCCTCTGCTCATCGAGCAACTGCAGGGCCTCGAGGACGGCAACGGCAACCCGGCGGGCGCCGATGTCAACATCATGGTGACCACCACGGACTTCGGAAACCCGGCCTGCTCCGGGGACTGGGGCCACGCCGACTACGAACCGGCTCGCGGTCGACCGATAGCGACGCCCTGCACCGAACGCCTCGCACGTTTCGAAGGACTCGGGGATTCGCCGCTCTCGATCGCCGAGGCATGCACCGACGTCTGCGATCTGGGGGGACCTGCGTTTCCCACCGACCAGTTTATCCACTTCACGGCGACCGACGATAATGTCTCCGGCGGCACGCCGGCCGATGCGCTGGCGTGCATCGGTCCGCAGGGCATCGACGGTTGCGGTTTCGAAGCCACGCTGGAGAGCATGGCGCAGGCGCTCGATCCCACGACGTGCTGGAACTCCCCGGGCACCTGCACCGATCCCGCCTTCGCCGACATCGACAAGCCGTTCCTACGAGACGGCGCGACGCTGGCTGTCGTGATTATCACCGACGAGGCCGACTGTTCCGTGCAGGACTTCTCGATCATGCAGTCGCAGACGTTCATGCAGACGCACCCCGATTCGATGCAGCCCGAACTGTCCTCGGCGTTGTGTTGGAACGCAGGGGTCGTGTGCACCGGGCTCGACGCCGCCACTGGCCAATACGCGGGGTGTTTGGCCGCCAACAAGGACTCCGCCGGTGGCGTGGGTCTACCGCCCGGCCAGGTGTCTGCGTTGCAACCGTTGTCCCGGTACGCGCAGCTGTTCGACGGATTCAAGGCGCAAGGCAAGGAGGTCATCATGCTGGGCGTGCTCGGTGTTCCCGAGGTGACACAGCGCGCCGAGGTGCCTCCGTACGAACCGATCGCGGGCGGCGTGCACGAGCTGGAGTATCGGGTGTGGCGCGATGAGGACCTGCTGCCGGTCGAAGCGATGGCTGGCGTGAGCGCCGAAGACAAGGAGTTCGAGTTCGGTATTGGTCCCGGGTGCACCGCCGTTAGCGACGATGGCGCCTTCACCGGCCAAGCGATTCCTCCGGTGCGAATCAGGGAGGTCTGCGAGAGCCTCAATACGCTCGACGACCCCAGCACGGTGCTCGACGAGACTCGCATCCGCTGCTGTATCGAGTCGATCTGCGACGA
Organism: Nannocystaceae bacterium; assembly: GCA_016763875.1. Classification (GTDB taxonomy): domain Bacteria; phylum Myxococcota_A; class Polyangia; order Nannocystales; family Nannocystaceae; genus JAESSZ01. The sequence goes on along the minus strand of JAESSZ010001001.1, from coordinate 1,112 downwards.
CGACTTTTCCCCCGCCATTCGCTGCCTCACCGACCTCCTGCAAGACGTGTTTACGCCGGTTGGCTAACCCGGCTGACTTGAACGGCTGACTTGTCTGGCTGAAAGGGGTGTCAGCATCGGCCCTTGTCGCGCGCCCCTGGGCGGATGCGCCCGCGTCGGCCGTGGCAAAGACGCCGCACACGCTGGCCGTTGTGCGGGTCGGCAATGCTAAGATGTCGCGTGATGGGTCGTGCAGTGCTTCGTAAGGGTGACAAAGCGTTGGCGAGCGGCACCCGGGTGCGATGGCTCGGCCCGTGTGTCGTCGCGACGCTCCTTGTCGGCTGCACGCCAGACGCCTCATCCGATGGGCCCGCAGTTCCGCGCAGCAAAGACCTCGTCCCGCCTGGTGCGGTCAGTGAGGTGCCTGCACCAGTGCCCGCCGCCCACTGCGATGTCATGGTTGATGGCGCGGGCGTGCTCGACCTCGAAACGGAGTACCTACCCAACGTCGTGCGTTGCGAAAACGGCGGCGCGAACCTCGAGGCTCTCAAGGCGCAGGCGATAGCGGCGCGCTCGGTGGCGTACTACGCCATCGCAACCGACGGATCGATCTGCGACAGCCAGGGGTGTCAGGTCTACTCGTGTGGTGGTACGGCCGGGGCGCTTCACATCCAAGCGGTTGAAGAGACCAGCGGGATGTACCTCAAACACGGCGACATTCTCACGTACGGTTTTTACGTCGCTGGCGATCCGAACGTGTCTTCGCCGTCGTGCGTTGGTGCGCCGGGTGGAGCGGCCACGGAGCAGTGGGTGACGTACAACGACGGTCTCTCGGGGACCGACGTCGAGCAGACCGAGCTGGGTTTTGTGCACGCGACCACCGACAGCGGCTACGGTCAAAACCGCGGCTGCATGTCGCAGTGGAGCGCACGGTGTCTCGAAAACGACAACGGTTTCGACGCGTTCGACATCCTGCGTTTCTTCTACGGCGATGACATCGAGATCATTCAGGCCCAAGGCGAGTGCGTACTGGAACTCGACCCCATGGGGGAGTCAGGGACCAGTGACGATGGACCTTCACCCGGCAGCGGGACCGACACCTCCGGCGGTGGAGAGGCCGGCGAGGCTGACGT
>JAESSZ010001000.1 GCA_016763875.1 Nannocystaceae bacterium | reverse complement strand
GTCGCGTTAAGCGACTCTCGCATTGGCCCCGCGTGCGACGAGTGACACAGCGCTGATTTGACAACGCGGTCGTCGTCTACTGGATGCTGGGCCCGATTGACGGGAGGGTTCGACGTAGGCGGAATTCCATCAGTCGGTGCAGCGTATCGGTAGCCGCCAGCCGTGATGGTCTTCGTCGGACCAGCCATCGGGAAGATGGCGGCGGCAGCCGAAGGTCGTGACGCGAGTGGCACACCAGGCCCCGTCGTCGTCCGCCAGACACATGCCTTCACAGTCGCGGCCATCGGAGCACGGCTTGCCGCCATCGCTCGTGCCGCAGATGCAGCCCTCTCGATTGAGTATGCCGTGAGATCCCCAGTGGCCGTGACACGCCTCGCAGGCCGCCATCGCCCGGCGCCGTGCAGGGTTTTCGATCGTGAATTGGTGGGCTTGGGATTGAGTCGGCGCCTCCACCGATCCCACTAGCGCATACACCGAATAGGTCCTTGCTATCACTGTGGTGAGTTCGTGGCGCCACGCCTCACCTCGGCTTAGAACGACGCCACGGGCTTCGACCCACGCCTCGCCTTGGTCGAGGCCGATGTCCTTGACGACAATCTTCTGCAATGCGACCGCCGCCTTCGTGCAGTTGCGGACAACCACCTCAAGGTAGGCTCGGCACGCGCGATGCCCATCGCTGCACACCAGGTCTCGCTGCGAGGCCGTCTCTCGCAGTGTGACGGCGTTTGCGCCGCGGCAGAGGTCGGGGCCCGGTGGAGGCCCTGAGCGAAGGGGGACGGGGAGGTGGGCCGGCTCGGGGTCCGTCGGCCTGGCGGGGCTCACTGGCGGTTGTTCCTGCTTTGCGCCGGAGACTGCGCAGGCCAGGGCGCACGCGAGTAGGGAGAGGGACCGCCACATTGCGCTGGTAGACAACATCTCGAGCCCAGAGTTCCGCTGTATTTCGCGGGTCGGCCGACAGCTGACTAACTCGCTACGCCATTGATCCGGGTGGTCCGAGTCCGACTGAAGTCGGCGAGTGCCTGACCCACGTCGTGACCCAGCTTGAGCCGATCGCTGAGCCACATCGATGCGTCATCAGATCGGGTCGTGATTTTCACTGCGACAGGGGCGAATACGGTGAGTCCGTTGATGATGCGATGGACAGCGCTTGCCCAAACGCCAGGGCTGTCGACGACCACCGCCAGCCCGGCCAAGCGTGGGGTGAGGCTGCGCAGCATCTTGCTCGCGCGAGCTCGAGTGGGCCTATCGGGGAGTTGGGCTTCGCGGGGGAGCCACGCCAGCAGGCCGACACGCTTGTGGGACTCCAACATGTCTTCCAGCGTCGAATGAAAGAGCTCCACTTGTTCGACGTCGGGCGCCCGGGGACCGAAGCGCAGCAGTACGTTGCGCCAGCGGTAGATCGCGAGGTCTTCTGCGTCCACGAGCAGCGATGAGTCTTCGTCCATGACGCGCTGCAACGATGGTAACAGCGAACACGGTTGTGCCGCCGGGCGGCTCCGCACATCAGGACAGTACGACGGCACTGATGACGGTTCGCTAGAAAAGTCGGAGGCATCATTGCCGGGCGGCGCCGGGCATGACGAGGAGGCCGACACAAACGCGCGCGGATCCGCCAGGAGCGGATTTGTCCGGTGTTACGCTTCCAACGCGGGTGACGGACGTTGAGCTACTCGAAGCGTGGGCGTCTTCTCCCTCTTCGACGATCTCGTTGCCACAGATTGGATCGGGTCCTGTTTCCGAAGACTCGGTCGTCGTCTCGTTCTCGGTGTCTGTTGTTTCGGCGGCAGATCCCGTGGTCGTACCGGTGCCGCGATCAGAGTCACCGCTGCCGTCGTACCAGCGTTGGCCGAAAGCTCGGTGTCTGCAAAACACGCAGACGTGAGCAGAACAAAGGCAGCAGCAGCGTGAGTGTGTGACATCGTTCATCTCGTCGGACCCAAGTCCGTCACTTGTGTTGAACCCGCACAGCGCCGAGCGGATCACGCGACGTCACGACTTTCTCCACTGACCGCGGAAACACCGTCTGCGGTCCGCTGTGTGGGCCCGGGGCGCTCGTACGGAGCTTTGCTCGGTCGCGCGCGCAGGCCTACCGTCGAGGCTCGGGAAGCAGTGCGCGAGGTAGGGGGGCCGCGCAGGCCTCCGCCGGCCCATCGTCGGTGATGGTGAACTGGCAGGCGGCGTTCACTCCCGCTCCCAATGTGAGTGCGCTGAGGCTGAGGACGAACGTTGACCAGGGAACGCCCGGGCCGATCTCGATGAACCCGTAGGGGCATCCGGGCGCCAGGGCGTGGGTGCTCCGGATCGTGGCAGCGAGTTGCTGGGGCGCGACGTTGAGCGGCGCAGTGGGGCACACGCCATCTTGGCCGGCAATCGCACGATGTTGCCAACGCGTCGGGTCTTTCGCTGCGCGACCCTTGGCAGCGTCGACGCGGCGCTGCAGGGCCGACTCTTCGAATGTCCGCGGCTGCGCCGAGCCGGGACTAATGAGACCAAGTCCAGCGGCGTCAAACTCTGTCTCGAGCTCGAGCGCATTGTCGCCTGGGCCTTTCATCGCGTAGTGGCATGGCCCCGTCAGGCCGTCCCGCGCTTGAATCGTAATGCCGTCGTTGCGCAGATACACCTTCGATCTCGCGCAGCGCTCACTGGCCTCGGTGGCGCGGCATGCGAAGGAAGGGGAGGGAAGGGCCGCTATCGCGCCTGACCGAGTCGGGCCCTGGACCAGCACTGAGACCTGGGCGTGCTGCGTGCTCGCCAAGGTGTACAAGATGCTGCGCGTTAGGGTTTCATCCAGGTCGCCCGCGAACTGGATATCGACCCGGTCGCTGGGCGCGCGACCGTGGCGCGTCTCGGTCTCGACGAAGTCATCGAGGCGCAGTGCCAGGGCTTCGATGAACCGCACGTCGTGCGGTTGCGGCGGCAGGAACCCATGAGCGGCCGCCTGTCCGGCGAGCGCCATCCGCCCTTGAGGGTCCGCCGTCGCGGCGTCGAGTGCAGCGGCGACCACCCGATAGTTGTCTATCTCGATCCACCCATCGCGTGCCGAGACCCGGAGTTGGGGCGGCGAGATGGGCGGATCCCACGGCACGCGGACAAGGGCGACCTTTGCTTCCACCGACTCCGCCTCGATTTCGAACCTTTTGAGGGAGGCCGCTATGGGATCCGTGCAGGCGAGCATCGGAAGACCCATGGCGAACATGCCCGTACGCATTGCGGCGAGATATCGATGCGCGCCTCCAGCAATCCGAGGTCGGCGCGGCCCAGCGGGCGTCCCGCTGCCATCGACCGCCAATGCATCCATGCGCACGGCTCCCAGCGTAGCAGCGGGCGTGGTCTTTGAGAGCGCAGGGTGCACCGTTTCGACATTTGCGACGCCGATTGCACGAATCCCGGCCACCCGGTGAGCCGTCCTCTGCCGAGGAGATCGGGAAGGTCCGAACTCGAGAACTCCGCGAGGCCCGCGGAGGTTGGGGTGGTGAGCGTGGCATTCGGGGAATGCCCCAGTGCCCCGTGGTCAACCGGCAAGCACCTGATACGCCAGGACACCCAGGATGACGAGCTGATCCACCGCCCCCACGCCAAAACTCACCGTTCGCCAGGGCTGGAGCTGCGTGACGTAGGCAAAGCTATGAAACAGCCGCGCCGCGACGAAGATTCCGAACAGGACGTACGCCGTCATCGTCGACACCGCCGTCAATGACAGGACGAACGCGGTGATCAAGAACAGCGGGATGTTCTCCAGCGCGTTGCGGTGCGCCCGACGGTAGCGCTCGGTGAGGTCGTTGCCATTCTCGAAGACGACCTTGGCCCCCTGGTTGAGAACCTCGTCTTCCGGGTTGACCACCTCTTTTGCCTTGGCGCGACTCAGGGCGGTGTTGTTGGCGAGCAGCAACAGGTTGACGCCCAGCACGATCGTGCTGGCAACGTAGGCAGTGAATACGGGACTAGCAGGGATGGGCATGGATCAGTTCTCACCCCAGCGACGCCCACGACCCTCCGAGATCGACACCGCGGCCGAGATACTTTGCGATCCTCGAGTATCTCGCCGCGGACGTCGGGATCGCGGCGAGCTGATCGTCTAGAGCCCGATGCTTTCACAGCACGCGACACAGCATAGCTTTGCGCGACACGCGCTTGCCTTCTTCGCCTTCGTCATCCCGACGCTCATGGTCGGGTTCGGCTGGAAATATGGCCTGTTTCGCTCTGAATACGAGGCGCTACAGATGCACCGCCGAGACATCTCCATGGTGCTGGCGTTCGGCTCGCTGTTTATCCAAGCCGCGTTCTGGGCGTTTGTGTGCGCCCGCTTGTCCGCGCGCGGATTTTTGCGGCGCTCCGTAAGTCTGTTCTTGCTCGCGTGTCCGGTGGGATGGAGCTTTGGCGTGTGCATGGTTGGGGCCAAACACGTGATGACTTCCGTGCCCGACTTCGTGGTCCTCGAAAGTGGTTTCACGGTGGTGATGTATCTGGTTGTGTGTCCACTGATGTCGGCCGCGTATATCCACAGCCCCGCGGCCGGCCGACAGCGGCGCGGTGACCCGTTGCGGTCGTAGAGCCCGTCGCTTGGCGTGCGCTCGTCGTCGATTACTGCGTCCGCGTGTGCAGGAACCATCGGTGGCCAAACGGGTCCCGCACTTTCGCCGTGCGGGCGCCAAAAACCTCATCCTTCGTCTCGCCCTCCTGGCTGCCCCCCGCGGCCAAGACGCGTTCGACGACAGCGTCCACGTCGCGAACGTAGAGCAGCAGGCTGACCGGCGAACCTCCGCATTGCTTCGGGCCGATGACGCCGATCTCGGGGAACTCGTCCGAGAGGAACAACTGAGCGTTGCCCAAAGCAAGTTCCGCGTGGCCGATTCGTCCGTCGTCCATGGGGATTCTGTTCTGTTCTTGCATGCCGAGCACGTCGACGTAGAACTTCAACGCTGCGGTCGCATCGTCCACGGCCAGGTAGGGGACCAGGCGTGGGCCAGGGGGAATGGGATCGATCGCGGTCATAGCGGTGCTGCGCAGCAAGATGCACCGAGCGCCGCCGACCGTCTTGTACAGAAGTTACCCTGCGAACGCGGTGGCGACGGGGCCGCCGAGCACGTGCGCCAGTTCGGTGCAGGTCATGCCGGCTAAGGCTCGGATCTCGCGGGCTAGATGCGGTTGGTCGTAGCAACCGACGTCGCTGGCCAGTGCGGCCCAGCTCGCGGAGCGTCTGTTTCGTATCGCGTCGACGATTCGCTCAAAACGGACCAGTCGGGCGTAGCGCTTTGGCGTAACCCCCACGTGCTCGCGGAACATTCGGATGAAGTGGGGCCGCGACAACTCAACTTGTCGTTGCACACGCGCGATCTCGACGCTGCCACCACTGCGCGCGATGGTGTCAATAGCCCACGCGATCCTGCGATCGGGCGCGGGGCCCTGGGCGATCCGATCAATGAGCCATGCCTGCACCAGCGCAAGTCGGCTGGCCCAATCATCCGCGTCGGCAACGCGGGAGGCGAGTCGTTCGGATGAGCCGAACAGATCGCTGAGCCCCACTGCGCCCGCGCTCAACTCGGTCAGCGGCACTCCGAGCACAGACCGCACGCTCGTCGCGGTCAGGTTCACTTGGATTCCCTGCTGCCAGCCCGCGTGTTCCGTGCGCGTGGCCGAGGGTCCTAGGCCTGCGACGAAACCGCCGACGTGCTGGTGACCGACACCGTCGGCGTCGCGCAGGGTCAGCGGCGGTCCAGTCTCGATGAGCAGGACCACCTGCGCACCCGGCAGTTCCGACCGGACCAGCGGCGCGTCGGTGCGTTCGTCATAACCTTGGATGCGGGTGATAGCCGACCGTAGCGCCGCCACCGGACGACCGGTCGCCGCTTGCCAACGCAGTCCATCGGCCGTTCCGTACTCAACGATGGTCTCCACCGGATACGGGTACTGTAGCGCGGACTCGACACTCGCGGTCTCGGACGCGGGCCCCCACGCCGACCGAGTGGTGAACTACGATCCGGTGCTGATACTCGTGCCCGCGTCGCTGGTGCCCGGCTCACCGGTACCGGTGCTCGAATCGCCCGTCCCGGTGCCCGAATCACCCGTCCCGGTGCCCGAATCACCGGTATCAGTCCCGTCCGTATCGTCAGTCTCCCCGTCGCCTGTGGAGTCCGGCCCGTCCTCGCCGCTGTCATCCCATGGGGGCGGCGAGCAGCGGAAGCCAAAGCCGTTGTCGGGCAGTGCCGCGCAGCAACCGACGTCTTCGACGCATTCTCCGGCTTGGCACCACCCACACTCGCTGTCGCAGTCCGCGTCGCTCTGACACTCGTCCCCTGTGGGTCCATCAGCGCGGCTGGTGTGAGAGTCGCCGTCGTCGCGCCCGTCGAGCGTCGCACCGTCGGTTCCTCCGCTGCCGCCGCCGCCCGCGGTCGACAGCGATGTCGCGTCCGTCGCCACGCAGCCGGGTGCCACAGCAAGACCCAGGACCATGATTGCCAACCCACCCCATCGCATAACCGTACCTTTCCCGAGAGGGGCGACTCGGTTCCCGCGCGGGCAAGAAAACTTCGGTGTGTCGCTGGTCGGGGCCGTGTGAACGTTTCGCTGCGCGTCCCGAAGGTCCCGAGCGGGGTACACTGCGGCGCGCGGAGACGAGCACGGTGAAGTCAGAACGGCATAACAGGGCGCACCTCGTCTTCGCCGCTGCAGCCACGCTGGTGTCGCAGGTGCCGGGGTGCGACTCCGCTCAAAGTGATGCGCAGGCCGTTGCGACGACGACGACCGAGCCGGGCGTCGCGCCGGCCGCGAGCGTGCCTGAAACTCGCGTCTTCAAACTGGAGGGCGGGGGCCGGTTGACGGTGCCCGACGATTGGGCCGAGGCACCCGTATCTGAGCGGCGGCATTTCGCCAGGTCGTCGACTGCGTTGCAGCCTTCCGCTGACCTCGAGTTCCAGATGGCGGTGCCGCCAACCGGATTCCAGTCGGGGCTCCTTCTGGGCCAGTACCAGCGCTTCGATGAACCCGCGCATGTCTATGGCTGGACGCCCGAGGAGTTGGCGAACTGGTCGGTGTCTGCCGTCAACGCGGCTGGAGAAATACCCGCCCAGGGCGGCGCTACACGGCGCGGCGCGGGCATGGAGGTGCTGCTGCGCTATCGGTCCGGTAAGCAGGTGCGTAAACGGTGGTGGGGGCGCAACGGAGGCCTGGTGGAGGCGGCTTGCCTTTGCCGTGGCGCGGGCTGCAGCGCTTTCCGCGGTTGTGTGCTGCCACCGGTGCCGACGGATGCCATGGCATCGACGGCGCCGTTGGTGGGCTCCAAGCCGGCCAAGCGAGTCCAGCTGCCCGGCGTCGGAACGGTCGAGATCTCGCCTGACTGGGTCGAGGCCGAGGAGACCCAGATGGACCGGTTGCGCGCGTTCGACAACGGGCCCCCGCTCAAGGACGAACTCGCGTTCGTTCCGGCCTCCAGTCACGTCCTTGGCATGGTGGCGCTGTCGCACAAGACTCGCGCTATCGAGGGCGGTTGCGATGCTGAGAGTTTCGCCGAAGGGCGGCGCCGCCTGAGCAATGGCACCCTGAGCGCTCGGCGGGTCGACGGACAGGGGCAAGTCGAACTCGTCGCGGGTGACCTCGAACGGTGGGCCCGTCGGATATTCTGGTGCGAAGGCTCCACGCTGCATAGCGTTTCGTGCGACTGCGCGGGCACCCCGTGCGCACTGGCCCGTCGCACGTGCGTTCTGCGGGGGGATGAGCCGTCGACGACCGGATCCGGCAGCGGCTAGCGCCACTCGCTCTGTTTTTGTTCCGATGCGACCGTAGGCACTTGCGGCCGTGACAGGCAGTACGCCGCGTGTCCAAGCGCGAGGCACTCGATGGCCTTACCGAGCACAAACACGTGATGCAGCGACGAAGGTGGCGTGAGCCCACCCGCAATGATCACGCCGCTCCGAGCGCCCAGCGCGGGCAGCAGCCACGCCGACTCCAACACAACGATCGCGAACACGACGAACGCTGACCATGGCAGTCGATACCCAGAGACCCGCGTGGTGATCACCAGTGCGGCCGCAAATAGCCACTCGACACGGGCCAGCAAACGAAACGTCACCCGCCCGACCTCAAGCGCTGTGGGCAACTCGAGCGAGGGCGCGGCGAACTTCACTGGGGTCGCCAAGAACGCCACTCCTACAACAATGCCGAGCCAAACGAGGGCCACCGCCGCCGACTTCACGTGAGCCTCCAACGTGGGCGCCTCGGGTCGATTTTCGCCCGCTGTTCCGCAAACATCATCTTCATCGATACCTGGATTGTGTGGCGCCGACGCGGCCGGCTTCGCGCAGATCTTGCAGCTCGCATCCGTCGGCTTCCGCACGCTCCGGGGAGAGGTCTGTGCACAGTGGGTTCACCGCCGGGCGGTGCAAAAACGCGACTCTCGGCGCAACATCTCGCGGCGGTACCGTCTCTGGGTCTCGTACGATGCGTGCCTTCAATCGACTTCTCGGCGGTATAGTCATGATTTTCTCTGTTACGGGCGGATGCGACACCCCTGCCGCCAAACCTGCCAGCGCCACGGCCAAGGCCGACAAGGCGAAAGCCGACGCCAAAACGGCCGACGCCAAGCCCGGGACCGCTAAGTCTGCTGACAAGTCCGCCGGTGACGAACCGTCTGACGTGGACAAGCCGGACGTTCAGCCTGCGACCGACATCCCATCCGATGCCGTCGCCACAGCGGGCACGCCACACGCTTTCGATGCGCTCACCGGCGAGCGGGCGAGCACCGTGCTGAAGGAGCTCGGCTACAAGGTCACCAAGACGAAGGAAATGGAGAAGCAACTGGGGATGACCAACACGACAGTCTCGTTCAAGAAGGGGGGCAAGGTGTACTCGCTGTCGATCTTCCGCGCGGAGGATCCTGCCAACGCCTACCTCGACGGGATGGCGAAGAAGACCGACAACGAAACCGGGGTGCGTGGCGGGAGCACGATCGTCTTGGTGCGCTCAATGGGTAAGACCGCCGAGCGACAGGTCATCATCGACGCGCTCGGCAAGCTCTGATCCCACGTGTCGGCCCAATGCCACCCGGGTGGCGAAGCGCGAACTACGACTTGCGCCGACGCGGCATGCCCGCCTTTGTGAACATGCTGAGCTGCTCCTTGAGGCCGGCCTTGGGGTCAGCCTTGGCTTGGCGCTTCGGTGATCTGCGTTTCGTCGTTTCGACAGGGGCCTTCGCTGGCCCGAAGACCGTCCGCCCGCCGTAGCCCGGCGAGGCTCGGCGTTCCTGCATGAGCAGGTCTTGCCATGGCTTTCCTTCGACGACGCCTTCGAGGCGTCGTGCCTGCTGGTCGAGCCGCCGGATGGCCGACAGCCGCTCGTCGTTGCCCAAGTGTGCCTTTTCGACGGCACCCTTCAAGACCCGGATCGTCTCGTCGTAGACCCGAAGCGGCACGGGAAAGGGATGCCCGTCCTTGCCGCCATGGGCGTAAGAGAACCGGCCGGGGTCGGAGAAACGATGCGGCGCGCCGTAGATCACTTCACTGACCATCGCCAACGCAGCGATCGTGCGCGCGCCGACCCCTGGCGTCATCAACAGCGATGAAAAGTCCTTGGGTCCACGTTCGGCCGCGGCCGCGAGCGCGCCGTGCAACCGCCGCAACACAACGTCGGACTCCCGCACGTCGTGGTGGGCAGGAAGCGATAGATGCGGGAGCGCCTGCTGCGTTGGTTGCGGCTCGGGCGTCTCACGCAGGCGCCTGACCGTGGCGAGCACGCGGTCAGGGCCCTCCGCGACCAGCTCAAGCTGAGCTTGACGGGAGCGACTCGCCCGTCGGTCGGTGAGGTTGATGATCGTGCCCTGGTTGGGTCCATCGATCGCCGCGTGTGGCTCGTCGACAAAATCGTCCACCTCCTCCGAGAGCCAGTGGTAACGGCGGGCCTGTCGGCGCTCGCCGTTCATCCCCTGCTGTACGACCACCCACTTGCCGTCCTCCGCGACGACAAAACTGTGCAGGTACAACTCAAAGGCATCTTGCACGGCGGCGCTGTCCACTTTCGCGACCAACCGGCTGGTCTGCGCGAGGGCAGCTCCGGGCAGTCCCGTTTGCTCACCGACCGCGAGCAACTCGTCGGGGGTCCGGCGGCTATGACGTCCACGGCCGCCACATACGAAGATCCCAAGCTCCCGCTGCACAGGCTGCAGGCCGCGCTTGAGTGCACCCATCACGCTCGTTGTGATGCCCGACGAATGCCAGTCCATGCCCATGACCGCACCAAACGACTGGAACCAAAACGGATGGGCCATGCGGCGTAACCACTCATCGCGCCCCGCGTGCACGACAATGGCCTCCGTGATCACCCGACCCAAGGCAGCCATGCGCGTTGCGAGCCACGGTGGCACGCGCCCACCGTGCAGCGGTAAGTCTGCGCTACCCGTCGACCGTCCCATCGGCGGCGTAACGATATCAGTCCCTCAGACCACAACCTCGATCTCGGCCAGACCGGCGTCGTCGGGGCTGAGGGCCATGACCGGGTTGAACCAAGCATCGATGTCGTTGAACGGGTCCCCGACGAAGTACAGCTGCGTCACGAGCCGCTCGGTCCCGCCCACCCAGACCTTGAGATGGACGTGCGCGGGCCGATACTGCGGGCCGTTGAGATACCAGCCTGGCCGCAACGTCTGGAACTCGAAGCTGCCGTCCGCCGCCGTCGCGAGTTGGCCGTAGTAGCGATACTCGTCGGTACTGTCGTAGGTCGCGTCGTCATCGCCCGGTGCTCCCCCGGGGGCGACCGGGCTCGCGTGCCAGATCTCGACAATCGCGCCCGCTTGCGGTTGGCAACCAACGTCGAGGACCCGGCCCGCGAGGGTGAGCCCGACCCCCACCTCGCCGTGGGTATCGAGGTTGCCGCCGATCGGAATGCCAGGCCGATAAAACGGGCCCTCGATGTCCGCGGGCGTCGGTTCGCAGACCGTGGCGCCCGTTTCGCTGGAGGACTCCCCACTGCTGTCGGTGGCGTCGCCGGAGCCGTCGCTGCCGGTTGCATCGGGGCTCGAACTGGTTGAGCCAGCCGCGGTGCTATCGCCTGATGGCGATCGGTCGCCCGCGCTTGTGCTGCTGCCACCGTCCCCTGCACTCGAGCTGGTGCCCCCGTCGCAGCAGAACCCGCTTGAGCCTGCACCCCCGCTGGTGTCAGACCCGTCCGTCGCAGTGCTCGTGTTGGTCGCACCGCCGCCGTCGTGGGCGCAGCCCCACAACGCAGCGACTTGCGTGGCGGCCAACGTTTGCGCGGCACGGACGACGAACACACGTCTGGAAGTCTTTGACTCGCTCATCGCACCGCCCCTCCCGCGATCCACGCCCGCACGATAGCGGCATCTGCCGCAGCCAGCCCTTTGGAGTCGGGTGGCATCACGCCGAAACACTCGGCATCGACGGCCTGGGTCGGATCAATACGCTGCAACATGATGCTCGTCGAAGGGTCGGCGGACGAGACACGCAGCTGCATGTCGCATGCCGATGTCGTCGCGACCACACCCACCAGAGCGTCGTACGCCGCGTCCTCGCTGTCAAAGGAGAGCCCGCCGGAGGATGCGCCGCCGTGGCAGTAGCCGTTGCCGCAGTTGTACGTGCTCATCACTGCGTAGACCTCGGCAAAACCCACTGCCACCCCTTCGTCGTCCCCGTCGTCCCCGGATTCACCGTCGTCGGGGTCGTCACCGTCCGCGTCGTCGTTGTCGCTGTCGCTGTCGTCGTCGGGCGAAGACCCGGTGCCGGTTGCAGCGCCGTCATCATCAGCCCCCGGACCTCCTGAGTCGGCGGCCGTATCGGCGCCGTCGTCGTCGCTCTCGCTGCAAGCGCTCGCCGCTACGGCGACCCCCAAAACAGACGACAGCAGCCAGGGTGAACGTGTCAGGATCATGTCGTCACCCTGGCATACCGAAGCGAACGGAGCGTACGTTTCTCCGTACCCCCGACGTTTCGCAGAACGAGACGTTGACCCGCAGACCGGCCAGGATTGGTGCCTTGGGCCTTGGGTGATCTCGGCACACGCCGCGCCTCACGGGATGTTATTGGAGTCGTGTTGACTTACGAGAGCTTCAACCGGTTCTGCGCGGCCCTCCCGGCGACGACGCACGTCGTGCAGTGGGGCGGCGCCGACGTATGGAAGGTTGGCGGCGAGGTCGGCGGCAAGGTGACCGGCAAGGTGTTTGCGATCGGTGGCTGGGCGGTCGATGTGCCC
>JAESSZ010000999.1 GCA_016763875.1 Nannocystaceae bacterium | reverse complement strand
GATCGTCGCCATCGACGTCCGCGATAATGATCGCGGTCGGCTCCGAGCCGGTCGCAAACAGAATGGCCTCGCCGTAGCATGTCTCGCCAGGGTCGGGCGCACCGTTGGCGCAACCCGGCGGCAGACTCTCGGTGGTCTCGGTGCTGGCCTCATCGACGCACAACTGCCCAATACACATGAGATCGGGCTCGCACTGCATCTTGACGGAGCACGGACAATCGAGCGTCCCGGGGGGGCATGCCATGCCCGTGGTGCTCATGGGCCCGTCGTCGGTGCTTGTGCTCGTGTTGGCGGGTGCGGTGCTCTCGTCCTGATCGTCGCCCGCGTCGCGGGTCGCGGTGCTGCTCGGAGTCCCCGTGTCGGTTCCCGTACCCGTCGCCGCTGACGACGTGCCGGTCTGGCCACCACCGTCATCGCCCGAGCATGCTACGGCAGCCGCGGCGCCAAGACACAACGCGGCGGCGCGAAGCACCGATACGCGCGGGGCGTAGCGATCAGGGGCAGGTGATCTGCGCTGGAGTCGGATCGAAGCCATACATTGTCGTGCCGTCGCCGAGTTGACCCTCGGCATTGGTGCCCCAGCACAACACCTCACCGGTGCTGGCGAGCACGCAGGTGTGGGTGGCGCCAGTGGCGATCTGGACTGCAGTTGTTCCGATGTCGAGCAGCACGGGCGTGAGCGTGAAACCGTCTTCGCCCAGCTTGTCTGGCTCGAGCATCAACTGCCCGCTGTCGTTGCTGCCCCAACAGTAGACCTCGCCGGTCGCGGTGAGCACACAACTGTGGTTGGGACCGCTGACGACCTGAGCGGTCGTCGCGGTGAGAGGAAGGTCGACCACGACGGCCGTGGCCGAGTTGGCACCGAGCCCGTCGCCGAGCTGACCGGAGTCGCCGCGGCCCCAGCAGCGCACGCCCGTGCCGATGTGGGCGCAAACGTGTTGAGCCCCCGCGGAAATCGAGGCAGCGTTGGGTACCAGGGCGGCGACGGGGACGACGCTCGATGGCACCGCCACGATGTCGTTGGCGAGTTGTCCCTGGGCGTTGCTGCCCCAACAGCTCACCGTACCGGTGACTTGCGCTGCACAGGTGAAGTCGTCGCCGGTGGCGATCTGCGAGTACACGACGCCCGCGACGTCATTGACGGGCGTCGGTCCGGCCGCCAGGGTGGTGAGCTGGCCGTTCGTATTGTCACCCCAGCAAGTTGACGAGGTCCCATTGTTACGGGCCGCGCAGGTGTGACCTGCCCCGGCCGCGATCGAAGTGGCGCCCGTGGCCCACGAGGCGATCGTCGGGGTCGGGATGGCGATGACGCCGGAGGCAGGGTCGACCTGTCCGAACGTATTGCTGCCCCAGCTGTAGGCGATGGCGTCATCGCGAAGCGCACAGGTATGGTCGCGGGCCGAGAGTTCGGTTGCGATCATGCCCACACCAAAACCCGTCACGGGCACTGGAACCAAGGACTCCGTGATCACCATCTGTCCGAGTTGGCCGGATGTATTGGAACCCCAACAGTGCACGCTCCCGTCGAGTTTAATGACGCACGTGTGCCGGTTCCCGGTCGTCAGCGACGCGACGCAGGAGCACCCGTCACCCAGGCACGTCAGTCCCGCGCTGCAGGCATCGCCAGCGCAGCACTGCTCGCCCGAAGCGCCGCACGTGGGCTCACCGGTTTCCGTCCCGGTGTCGTCCGGGGGATCGTCGGTGCTGGCGGTGTCCGCAACCTCATCCCCTGAGTCGCGCGAGCTTCCCGAACTGCTGTCTGAGTTGCCATCGTCGTCGCCACCTTCCGTGCCGGAGGAGCCTTCGGTGCCACCCAAGACCACGCACTGGCCGCCGAGATCCATGCCTGCGTTTTCGTCGTAGCGGAGCCCCGACGGACAAGCCCCATCCACATAGGAGCAGAAACCGCCCAGACAGACGCCGTCAACCTCACGATCGCACTGCGTGTCATCACTGCACGCGAAGGAATCGAAGTTGAGGCAGGCTGCCGAAAGACCGAATGCGATGCCGAGTGCTGCTCTGGTAACCGCGCTGTAAGCCATGTTCAGATAAACTAGGCCCCACAATAGCACGGCGAGCAGCCCCAGCCGGCATTTGGGGACGCGCGGAAGGTGTGCCTGTGCCGACGTTGGGCGTCGCTGTAGGCCCCGGACCTCCACTCAGGAAATGCTGGTCTTCCGCGTCGACTCCTTGTCCCCTACCAAACTGGCGAGCTACAGTTCATCGCAGTGAATCAGAACGCCGAGGTTGTTCCGGTGACGCCAGACATGGCGATCACCGAGACGCTCGGGGGGTACGACTTGCTGCGTCGGCTGGGTGCAGGCGGCATGGCAGAGGTGCACCTCGCGCGTCATAACGCAATTGAGGGGTTCCAGAAGCTCGTCGTGCTCAAGCAGATCTTGCCGCACCTTTCGCGAGACCGGCACTTCGTTCGCATGTTCTTGGCCGAAGCGCGCGTGGCGGCGCTGCTGGACCACCCGAATATCGTCCAGACCTTCGATCTCGGGCGTGACGAAGACGACTACTTCTTCACGATGGAATTCGTCTACGGCGAAAACCTGACCGGGCTTCTCAAGGCATTTCGCAAGACGGGCCTGGTGCTGGGGTTCGAGCACATCGTCACCATCGGCAAGGGGGCCGCGTGCGGTCTGCACTACGCGCACGAGCGTGTTGGTTTCGACGGGCGGCCTTTGGGCATGGTGCATCGCGACGTCTCGCCGACCAACATCATGGTCACGTACGAAGGCTGCGTGAAGGTTGCCGACTTTGGAATCGCCAAGGTCATCACGCGGACCGACGTTACGCGGGCTGGGATCCGCAAGGGCAAGGTCCCGTACATGTCCCCGGAACAATGCCGGGCGGAGCAAATCGATCGCCGCAGCGACATCTTCTCGCTGGGTATCGTGATGCACGAGATGATCACGGGCGAACGGCTATTCGACGGCGACAATGAGTTCGGCGTGATGAACACGATCGTCAACGGAACGATTCCGCCGCCGTCGGTGACCCGCGCTGGGGTCCCCAAGGAACTCGACCGCATCGTGTGCAGAGCGCTCGAGCGCGACAAGACCAAGCGTTACCAAACTGCGCGCGAGTTGCAGCTCGATCTCGAAGCCTTTGCTCGGAAGGTCGCGATGCGGGCCGAAGTCTCGGCGCTCGGCGAAGTGATGCATCATCTGTTTCGCCCTCAGCCCTACCCGTGGGGGGCACTGATGGGCGATGGCGTGTCCAACGCGGCGCACCTGCATACGATCGCCGACTCCAGGGAAGTCTCCGGAAGTAGTGTTCGCATCCCCTCGCGTACCGACGTGACGTCGGGAGGGGGCGCGCGGGTGACGAACTCACACGCGGGCTCGATCGGCGCGCGCGGCACGGTGATCACCACTGCGGACCGTCGGCGCGGCACGCTGCGGGGCGTGGCCATCGGCTTGGGCGTGGTGGCAATGGGGGCGGCAAACCCAATGGCAAAGGTGACTCTAAGGGCGGCAAGGATGACGGAAAGGGGGGGGCCGCCCCTGGAATGCAGCCACTGCGGACGTAAGGGGCACACCAAGAAGCAATGCTGGTACAAGCACTTGTCCAAAGCCGACGCCGCCAAGG
>JAESSZ010000998.1 GCA_016763875.1 Nannocystaceae bacterium | reverse complement strand
GGCGGTCTCCGGCAAGACGGCCTCGATACGGGATGCGAAGACGAAGGCCACCATCGAGCGGTTCCAACGGCACGCCACGCGAGCGCTTGGCGCGGAGCTGCGACGGGCTGAACCCGAACAGTTCACGCATCGCGCGGTTCATCTGCCGAACGCTCGAAAACCCTGCGGCGAATGCGATGGCCGCGATCGTGAGCGGCGATTCATCCAGCAGGCGGCGCGCGAAGTGAGCCCGTCTAGCCCGCGCGACGAAGTTGGGGGACGCCCCCACGTGCTGCTCGAACAAGCGAGCAAGGTGACGCGCGCTGTAGCCGACGTGCTGCGCCAGTTGCCGAGTGTCGGCCGAGTCCAGGTATCCCTCCGCTATCAGCCGAAGCGCGTGCTCGACCTCGTCGACCGGCGACAGCGACTCCAGTGCCAAGCCCGGGATGCGATCGGGGCGGCACAGCAAACACGGTCGAAAGCCTGCGGCCAGTGCCGCGATAGCACTTGGCATCGGCCGGACGTTGTCGGCCTTGGGTCGGCCGGCGCAGTCCGAACGGCAGTAGATCCCCGTCGTGACGACTCCCTGAAGACGCATGCAGTACCCGCAGTCTGCCCGAGCACCACGCGAAGTTCTGGCCATATTCGGACACGGCCCTGCGGTCGACACCCCAGTGGGCCCAGGGTACGGTTCGCGAACGATGCCGCCCGGTTTTCGACTGCACAACACACGGTCCCGCAAGCTCGAGGAGTTCACGCCGCTGCAGCCCGGCAAGATCGGGCTCTACGTCTGTGGCATGACCGTCTACGACCGCGCACACGTTGGACACGCGCGGGCCATGGTCGTGTTCGACACCTTCGTCCGCTACCTGCGCCACCGTGGCTGGGAGGTCACCTTCGTCCGCAACTTCACGGATGTGGACGACAAGATCATTCGCAAGGCGGCCGAAGAAGGCATCGAGGCCAGCGCTCTGGCTGAGCGCGAGATCCAGGCCTTTCACCGCGACGTGGATGCCATGGGCCTGGCGCGCCCCGACATCGAGCCGCGCGTCACGACCTCCATCGATCAGATAGTCGCTCTGATCGCAACGATCATCGAGCGCGGGCACGCCTACGCCGCCGACGGCAACGTGTGGTTTGACGTCAAGAGCTTCGAAAGCTACGGCCAACTCTCCGGCCAAAAAGTCGATGAGCTGCGCTCGGCCGATCCCGACGCAGGTAAACGCGAGTCCGCCGACTTCGCGCTGTGGAAAGCTGCCAAGCCGGGCGAGCCCGCGTGGGACAGCCCGTGGGGCCAGGGACGGCCGGGCTGGCATATCGAATGCTCGGCGATGGCCGGCACGGAGTTAGGCGCAACGATCGACATCCATGGCGGCGGGCTCGACCTCGTATTCCCCCACCACGAGAACGAGGTGGCGCAGTCCGAGGCGGGCCACGGTTGCCGCTACGTCAACTACTGGATGCACAACGGCCTGCTGACCATGGCCGCGGGCGTCAAGATGGGCAAAAGCCTCGGCAACGTCGTCAACATCGAGGACGTACTCAAGACGTTTCCCGCGGAAACCCTGCGGCTGTACTACCTGCAGAATCACTACCGGTCGCCGCTGCCATGGAACGACGAGGCGCTTCCCGAGGCACTGGGCATGCTCAGCCGCCTCTACGAAGCACGCGACATCGCCGAAACCATGCGTGGCGAAGAAACGCCCGAGAAGATTGCCGAAGCGCTCGGCGCGGACGCCATCAAGGTGCTCCAGCTGGGACGCGCGTTCGAAGAGCAGCTGTACACCGCTCTTGACGAGGACTTCAACACCTCCAAGGCCCTGGCCAACCTGCTGTCGCTGGCGCGGGCCGTCAACCGTCTCGGCTCACACAAAAAAGCGAAGAGACGGGCGGGGCCGCTCGTGGCCCCTGCCCTGGCCGCGTTCGAACTGGTGGGCAGGACCATGGGCTTGATGACCACGCCCACGCAGGACTTTCTCGAAGAGGTCAAAGACAAACGCCTCGCAAGCATGGGTGTGTCTCGGGCTGAGGTGGAACGCCTGGTCGCGGACCGAGAAGCGCAACGCGAGGCCAAGGCGTGGGCCGAGGCCGACAAGATCCGCGACGAGCTGCTCGCCATGAGCATCATCGTGATGGACGGGCCCCAAGGATCGCGCTGGAAGGTCCGCCTCGAGGCGGCGGACGCCCAAGCGTAGGGTCCGGTCACCGCGAGCAGCGCTTCACTGACACGCGCCCGACTCAGGCTCCAACTGGTCGATGAACAAGCCTTGTTCCGTAATCGTTCCGGTCAAGAAGGCCTCGTCCTCGTCCTCGGTGCCGATCTTGCCGGCGAACACCATGTACACCTGCTGACCCAGCGTCACGTAGATTCCCGAGGTTGCGCTGTACAGAGTGTCGGGGATCTGGGTGAGTTCGAGCCACTGACGGTGCCGGACGTAGCCGCCAGGGCCGAAGTGAAACTCGTTGCTTTCCCAGCCGACGCCTTGGATGTAGTGGATGTTCGGACAGCTGACGATATCGGTCTGACCAGTAGCGCTGATGTCGATCGAGAAGGCTGAGCAACGCAGTGTCGCCGTCGTGAATCCGGCCAGCACGTCCAGCTCCACGACATGTTGGATCGTGGACTCCTCGAAACCAAGGCTGGGAAACGAAACCGACAGGCCCGACGCGGTGGTCGTGTAGGAACCTGGTGTCACGGCATCGTCTTGGTCAACGACCTCAACCACGCCGCCCGCCTGGAACGTGAGCTCGTAATACAGGTCGGGCTCGGCCGTGCAGCCGTAGGCCATGCCCGCGAGTCCGTCGAGCGCGACCGGAAAGTCGTTGTTGAACGGCGAGTCGTCCCCCGGTGGCGGTACCGTAGGGCCGTCGGGGTCCGAAGGCCCATCGGAGTCCGAAGGGTCTGAGGTCCCCGAGTCGCCAACCGGGTCCAGCGTGGGCCCGTCGTCGGCATCATCATCGTCTCCGGCATCATCGTCTCCGTCGCCAGTGCCGTCCTCCGCGCTCTGGGCGAAGTCATCGTCGTTGGGCGCATCGCAGCCAAAGACCAGGCCCAGGGCCAGGGGAGCAAACACGCGGGCGAGGGACTTGAGTGCCATCACTGGTGACAGTAGCCGCAGCCCGCACTCCGCTCCCGAGTTTCTCGATTTTCGGCCGACTGGGCCCTCAGGGCCGAGAAATGCGTGTTTTTGTCCGAAAAAAACCCTCTGGGTGTGTCCAAACCGAGGCCCCCGACGCGTCATAGGATGTCAGCCGAGCGGGCTGACCAAAACTCAGAGACCAAGGACCCCATCATGCCAACGCAAAAATATCTGTGTATCCAGCGAAGCCAACCCAAGCCGCCGGGGACGGGCAGCAAGCCCTCGCCAGCGCAAATGGAGAAGATGTTCGCGAACTTCAACGCGTGGAAAGAGAAGTTCAAGGACAACATCATCGACATGGGCGGAAGACTCGAGTCGGGCGGAAGCATCGTCACATCCGAAGGCGCGACCGATGGGCCCTTTGTGGAGGCCAAGGAAGTGGTCGGGGGCTTCATGATCATCGCCGCCGACAGCCTTGAGCAGGCCATTGAAGTCGCTCGCGAGAGCCCTGGCGTCTCGCCAGGATCAAGCATCGAAGTCCGGGCGATCAACACCCCTTGAGCACGCCGCGCCTCGTCGAGCACTTCTTCCGGCACGAGTACGGCAGACTTGTCGCCACGCTCTCGCGCCGAGCGGGTGTGCAATCGATCGAGGCGATCGAGGATGCGGTCCAGGCCGCTCTGCTCGCTGCCCTGCAGGCCTGGACCGCGCGTGGATTGCCGGACAATCCGTCGGCGTGGCTGTTCCGAGTGGCGCACAACGCCCTGATGGACGAGCTGCGTGGCCAGACGCGACGTGGCGAGCTCCTCGAGCGCCAAGCCCACGAAAACACGCCGACGGCACAAGCGCTGCCGGAGGTATTCCTCCCTGGCGAAGTACGCGACGACCTGCTGCGGATGCTGCTGGTGTGCTGCGACGAGGCGATCCCCACGGAGTCGCAGCTCGTGCTAGCGCTCAAGACCCTGTGCGGCTTTAGTGTTCGCGAGATCTCGATCCAACTGTTCACAAGCGAGGCCAATGTCTACAAACGGCTGACGCGAGCCCGGGCGCGTTTGCGGCAACTGCCGCGCTCACAACCGATCGCTAGCCACACCATGGCCTCGCGGCTCCCCGCCGTGAACAAGATCCTCTACCTCTTGTTTACGGAGGGTTACTTTTCTTCCCACGCCGAACTCGCGATCCGTCGGGAACTCTGCCACGAGGCGATGCGACTGACCCACCTGCTCGCCGAGCATGCGATAGGTCAGACCCCGGAGACGTTTGCATTGCTAGCGCTGATGTACTTGCACGAGGCGCGACTCACGTCCCGTCAAGACGACTCGGGGGGGTTGTTGCTGCTTGAGGAGCAAGACCGGACGGTCTGGGACACCCGCGGGATCGAAACGGGGCTTTCGTGGTTGTCCAGGGCGGCGCAGGGCGATCACTTCTCCCGCTACCACGCGGAGGCTGGCATCGCGGCGGAACACTGCCTCGCTCCTTCGTTCGAAGAGACCCGATGGGATCGGGTTGTGTCGTGTTACGAGCTGCTTGAGCGGGCCGCCCCCTCGGCGATCCACAAACTGAACCGTGCGGTCGCAGTCGCTCAATCGCAGGGTCCCGAGGCGGCGCTCGCGATTCTCGAGGGCTTTGAGCCTCCAACGTGGCTGTTGGGTTCCTACCAATGGGCGGCAGTCTTGTCCGACCTCCACCGTCGGTGCGGCCATACGGAAACCGCGGCGCGCTACCGGGACGTCGCGATTAAGTCGGCCCCCACCACGGCGGTGAAAACGCTGCTGCTGCGCCGACTCCAGGGTGCGGCTGTGCCCGCCCGGTCCTGACCACGAACGCTCACTC
Organism: Nannocystaceae bacterium; assembly: GCA_016763875.1. Classification (GTDB taxonomy): domain Bacteria; phylum Myxococcota_A; class Polyangia; order Nannocystales; family Nannocystaceae; genus JAESSZ01. The sequence continues at coordinate 387 of JAESSZ010000998.1, read as the reverse complement.
CGAGCGCGGCGGTGGGTCGTCGTAGTCGGCCATCAACGCGTCCGACAAGACCCGCCCCAGATACGTGTAACCCAGGGGCGTAAAGTGGAGATGGTCCGGTTTTGCCAGAGGAGGGTCGGCGGTCGCCCATGCATGCATCGAGCCCTCGCCACCCATCATGGCCTTTTCGTCGAAGAACGCGCAGCCCGCTTCAGCGGCCGCGGTCCGTTGAATCTCGATGATCTCCGTGCATCGCTCGCGCGCTTCCCAAGTGAGCGGTTCGCCGTCGAGTTCGACGGAGCGTTGGAAGTCCACGGGTCCCACCAGGACGCACGAGGCTTGCGGCGCGGCGGCGGCAAGTCGTGCCATGACGTTCGCTAAACTCGCGCGGTAGTCTTCGAGCGGCTC
>JAESSZ010000997.1 GCA_016763875.1 Nannocystaceae bacterium | reverse complement strand
CGACGAGCACGGCAAGCCGCTGTCGTTCGAGGTGTTCACGACGCGCCCCGACACGTTGTTCGGATGCACCTACGTGGTGCTGTCGCCCGAGCACAATTTGGTGCAACAGATCACGACCGACGCTCAGCAGGCCGAGGTCACCAACTACGTCACTGTCTCGGGGAAAAAGTCCGAACGTGACCGCACAACCCAAGGTGTCGATGCCCCAAAGACTGGGGCGTTCACTGGTGCGTACGCGCTGCACCCCGTCACGGGCGCGCGCGTACCGGTCTGGATAGCCGACTATGTCTTGGCCCACTACGGCACGGGCGCCGTGTTCGCATGCCCTGCGCATGACGAGCGGGACCATGCGTTCGCCAAGACCTTCGAGCTCCCGATCGTCGAGGTCGTGCAGGGCGGCGAGGACGTTCAGTCCGCCCCCTACACGGGAGACGGACCGCATGTTTCCAGCCAGTTCCTCGATGGCATGACGCAAGACGCGGCCATCGCCGCGATCGTGACGTGGCTGGTCGACAACAAAAAGGGCGAAGGCACCGTGCAGTACCGACTGCGCGACTGGCTGTTCTCGCGCCAGCGCTACTGGGGTGAGCCGTTCCCGCTCATCGAGCTCGAAGACGGCACCGTCAAGGCACTACCGGAGACGCAGCTCCCGCTGCTGCTCCCGGAGATCGAGGCGTACAAACCCACGGCCGACGGAAAACCCCCGTTGGCGCGCGCCGAGGACTGGGTCGCCACAACCGATCCCGAGACCGGTGCGCCCGCGCGCCGAGAAACCAACACCATGCCGCAGTGGGCGGGTTCGTGCTGGTACTACCTGCGCTTCATTAGCCCCACGCGGGACGACGTCGCGTGGGACGCCGAGCAAGAGCGCTATTGGATGCCCGTCGATCTGTATATCGGCGGCGCCGAACATGCCGTGCTTCACCTGTTGTACGCACGGTTTTGGCACCACGTGCTGCACGACCTGGGACTGGTGAGCACCCGCGAGCCGTTCAAGCGCCTGTACAACCAGGGCATGGTCCACGCGATGAGTTATCGCGCGACTCACTACACGACTGAGGACGGCGATGAGGTCGCGGGCAACGAAGTGACCGTCGACGGCGAGACCGCCACCCGCACCGCGGACGGGGCCACGCTCACCTCTCGACCCGGTCGGTACCACTACCCCAAGGAGGTCGAGGAGCGCGACGGCGTTTGGTTCGTCAAAGACTCACAGATCAGGTGCGCCGTGCAGCTCGAGAAAATGAGCAAGAGCCGCTACAACGTCGAAAACCCCGACGATGTGTGCGAGTCGCACGGCGCCGACGCGCTGCAGCTGTACGAGGTGTTCATGGGCCCGCTGGATATGGGGGCGCAGTGGGAAACATCGGGGGTCGCAGGCACGCGACGGTTCCTTGACCGGGCATTTCGGCTTGTCCAGGGTCAGGTGGTCCCTGTCGTTGAAGGCACGGTGGACGACGCACAACTCGACCGTGCCCTACACGCCGCGATCGCCAAGGTCAGCGACTCCGTCGAGTCGCTTCGGTTCAACACGGCGATCTCGGAGATGATGATCTTCATCAACGTCGCGTCCAAGGCCAAGGCGATCGGCAAAGACCAGCTGGATCTGTTCGTCCGCATCGTTTCTCCGTTTGCGCCCCACTTGGGCGAGGAGATGTGGCGCGAGTTGGGGCACGACGGCACGATCGCCGATGCCCCTTGGCCCAAGGCCGACGCGAGCAAACTGGCGATGGACACCGTCAAGATCGTCGTGCAGGTCAACGGCAAACTGCGAAGTCATCTCGAGTTGGCCAAGGACGCGACAAAGGAAGCGATTCTGCAAGCCGCGCGCGCCGATCCCAAGGTGTCGAAATACTTCGAAGGCAAGACAATCGCCCGGGAGATCGTGGTGCCAGGGCGCCTCGTGAACTTCGTCGTCCGTTGAGGTCTCGATGAGCGGGAGCAGCTTCGCTGCCCGCCGCATCTCGTCCCTCGCAGATCCCTAGGCCGGCCCGGCCGGTCTAGGCTGTTTACTTCTGCTCGGCACGTCGTTCGGGATGCTCGTTGTACCAAGTCTCGATCGACTCGCGAGAGATCTCGACCTTGAGGTCGCAGTCGCCCGGCTTGACCTGGCACCCGAGACGGCTCGCTGGCTGCACGTCGAACCCCATGTCGAGTCGGTCTTCTTCCGCGTCCTCCATCTCGGGCAGCGACGCATCTCCCGCTCGCACGTAGACATGGCATGACGAGCACGCACAGACCCCGCCACACGCGGAGCCGAGTTTGACCCCGTGCTCCTCGGCGATCTCCAACAAAGTCTTGCTGGGATCCGCGGGAGCGACGGTCTCAGTACCCTCAGGGTCGACGAACGTGATCTTGTGGGCCGTGGTGCTCATATCTTCTCTATCTGCTCGGCTTCGTGGCTGCCGCGTTTGGCGTCCAGCGTGTCATCGGCCGCAATGGTGTTCTCGACCTCGGAGAGGCTCATACCTTCCATGCCAGCCAGGAGTGCGCGCTCCATGCGACGACGCGCGAACGCTTCGCTCACGTGTTCCAGTCGCTCTCGCACTGCCACAATCTCGTGGTGTTCGGTGGGTCCAGTGGGCGCCATGGCTGCCTCGCCGTCCGCCAACGCCGAGACGATCGCCGCCCTGTCCTCGGCGACGAGGATCCCCTCGACATCGCCGACCTCAGTCAACGCCGCGCTCACGGCCAACACCACACGCCCCAACTCAACCCGGGCTTCAGCCAGGTTGCGTCGGGCGAAGTCCTCGTCGGCGTTGTCCAGGCTCTCGATAACCAGCGCATCGACATCCTCGTCGGACAGACCGTAGGTCGGTTTGACCTCGACGGTCTGCTTCACCCCGGTCATCAGTTCTCGCGCCGTCACTGTGAGCAACGCGTCGGCATCCAGTTCGAACGTGATCTCGATCCGAGCCATCGACGGGGGCAGGCGAGGAATGCCGCTGAGATCGAACCGAGCCAAGCTCCGGCAATCGTCGGCCAGCTCGCGTTCGCCCTGCACGACGTGGATCATCATCCCCGTCTGCTTCTCGGAGTAGTTCGTGAAGACCTGCCGAGCCGCGATGGGAATAGCGGCATTGCGCGGAATGATCTTCTCCACGATGCCGCCCATCGTCTCCAGCCCGAGCGACAGCGGTGCCACGTCCAGCAATGTGGCCCCCTCGCGCGCGTACCCCGACAGCTCATCGGCGACAATCGCCGCCCCGTAGGCAACGACCTGGTCCGGGTCGATGTCCGACAACGGTTTGCGACGAAAGATGGACTCGACGAGGTTACGCACCAGCGGCGTTCGTGTACTGCCGCCAACCAGCACCACGCCATCAAGGTCGCGCGCGCGAACTCCCGCGTCCTTCAGGGCACCACGACAGGGTGCGGCCGTGCGTTCGGCGATTGGACCGATCACGGCGTTGAGCTGCCCGCGGGTCAACGTGAGCGCCGGGCCCCCCTCCCACTGGACAGAGACTGTCTCGGCCGTACTCAGGGTTTCCTTGGCATCGCGCGCGGCAACTCGTGCTTGCTCGCGCTGCAGCACGGTGGGCGTATGCACCCCCGCCTCACGGAGCAGATGCTCTCCTACCGCGCGATCGAAATCGTCGCCGCCCAGCGCCGAATCGCCCCCGGTTGCCAGCACCTGAAACACACCGTCGCGGAGACGCAAGACCGAGATATCGAAGGTCCCGCCCCCAAGGTCATAGACGGCAAACAGGCCCTGACCACCCTTGTCCAGGCCATACGCCAACGCGGCTGCGGTTGGTTCCGCGAGCAAGCGATACACGGTGAGACCAGCGATTCGACCCGCGTCCTTGGTCGCCTGGCGCTGCGCCTCGTCGAAATACGCAGGTACGGTGATGACAGCGCCCGTCGGCGTCTCGCCCAATGCCTCTTCGGCTCGCGCCGCGAGGACTTCGAGGATCCGGGCGGAGACCTCCATTGGTGTGACCACACGGCCCTGCCCCACCTCCAATCGCACGACGTCCGCGGCACCATCGCCCAGCGCTGCGATCCGATACGGATGCTGGAACTCAATGTCAGCGGTCCCGCGACCCATGAACCGCTTGACGCTGCTGACCACACGGGTCGGTGCCGACAGTTGCGCGGCGCGGGCATCCCAACCAACGTCGGGCGTCTCGCCGATGTAAGACACGACCGAAGGCAACAACGCACGCCCATCGGCATCACCCAACGTGCGCGGCGCCTCGCCGCACGGCGCGACTGCAACCAGGCTGTGGGTTGTTCCCAGGTCAATCCCGATCCCGCGTCCCGGCACGGTGGTCTTGCGCATGGGGGCAACGGGCTCTTCGATCTGAAAGAGCGCGCCCGTGTCATTTCCGTCGTCGTCTTCGATGCCCACTGGCTCCTCTAGGTGCTCGTGTGTTCCGTGTCGTCGATCTCGTCGAGCAAGCGCTGCCAGTAGCGCCGCTGCACCAACGATTGTGCGGCCGCAGGGGTGTCGCCCTCCGTAATCGCGGCGAGGGCAGCGTCCACCGCCTCTTCTTCGGCATCTTCGACCTCTCCGCGAAATCCAGCGAGCGTGCCTCCCTGGCGTGCGTCGCTCAAACCTTCGCGGCGCTCGATCATGTCGACCAAGAACGCTTGTGTTGGCGCGGGCGCCCCGGTCTTAGGATCGCTGCTGTCGAGGTCGACCCCACCGAGCTTCACCAGATACTCAAGCCGCGTCACCGGGTCACGCAGGGCACGGTACGCGACGTTGATCGCCGCACTGGCTTCCATCGACCGCCGCTTGGCCGCCAGATCGTCCGGACCCACACGATCGGGATGCCACTGCTTGGCCAACGCCAAGTACGCGACCTCGACCTCGTCGCGCGTCAAGTCGTGACGCGCCGCAAGGCCGAGTACCGCGAAATGGTCTCCCGACGGAGGGCTGGACTTAGAAGCTGATCGACTCTCCGCAGCCACAAGACGTACTCGTGTTGGGGTTGTCGAAGCGGAACCCGTGCCCGCGAAGCCCCGTCTCGAAGTCGATTTTGGTCCCTTTGATGAGCCGCATGCTCTTGGGATCGACGTACACCCGTACGCCCCCGTCAGCCTCGACGACGGTGTCGCTGCCTCGCGGGTCGCCGTCTTCGAACTGGAACATATAGGAGTAGCCCGTGCAGCCACCACCTCGAATTCCAAAGCGAATCGCGCCCTCGGGCGTGCCGCGCTTTTCGAGCTGCCCACGCATGACTTTCGCAGCGCGCGCAGTCACGACGATGGTGTCAGCCGCAATGTCGGCCTTGGGCGGCGGCGCCTCGACTTGAGGTTCGGGTGTGTCCATCGCGACATTCACGAATCCGAACCTGCGCCCTGCTTGGACTGATAGTCCTTGATCGCGGCCTTGATCGCGTCCTCTGCCAGCACCGAGCAGTGGATCTTGACCGGTGGCAGGGACAACTCCTCGACGATCTGACTGTTTTGAATCTCGGCCGCGTCCTCGATCTTCATGCCCTTGACCCACTCGGTCACCAGGCTGGAGCTCGCGATGGCAGAACCACACCCGTAGGTCTTGAACTTGGCGTCCGTAATCACGCCATCCTCGACCTTGATCTGTAGCTTCATCACGTCGCCGCAGGCGGGCGCGCCAACGATGCCAGTGCCGACATCATCGTCGGACTTATCCATGCTCCCGACGTTGCGCGGGTTTTCGTAATGCTCGATGACTTTGTCGCTGTATGCCATGTCGTTCCTTGCGTTGCTCAGCAACGGATTAGTGTGCGCTCCACTGAATGGAGTTGAGGTCGATGCCTTCCTGGACCATCTCCCACAAGGGAGACATCTCGCGCAGCCGTTCGACGTGTTTCTTGAGTAACTCGACGACGTAGTCGAGCTCTTCTCGTTTGGTGAACCGGCCAATCGTCATGCGAAGACTTGAGTGCGCCAACTCGTCGTTGAGGCCCATCGCGCGCAGAACGTACGACGGTTCAAGGCTCGCCGAGGTGCAGGCGGACCCCGAAGACAGTGCGATGTCCTTGAGCGCCATCAGCAGCGATTCGCCTTCGATGTACTCGAACGACAGATTCAGATGCCCCGGGAGCATGTGCTCGCGTGGACCGTTGAGCACCACGTGCGAGATTTCCCCCATGAGCCGGTCTCGGAGGTAGTCGCGAAGCTCTTTTGTCTTGGCGATCTCCGCGGTCATCCCCTCGCGTGCGATGCGTGAGGCTTCACCGAAGCCAACGATCGCAGGCACATTGAGGGTGCCCGAGCGATTGCCTCGCTCGTGGCCACCACCGTGAATCTGTGGCGTGAGCCGAACACGAGGCCGACGGCGTCGCACAAACAGCGCACCCACGCCCTTGGGACCGTAGACCTTGTGGTCCGAGATGCTCATCAGGTCGATGTTCATCGCCTGGACATCGATCGGAATCTTGCCAAAAGCCTGCACGGCATCGGTGTGAAACAGGACCTTGCGGTCGTGGCACAGCGCACCGATGTCGGCGATGGGCTGGATGGCCCCCGTCTCGTTGTTGGCGAACATGACCGAGACCAACACGGTGTCCTCGCGGATAGCGTCGGCGACCTGTTGCGCCGATACAAGCCCGTCGTTGTCCACCGACAACAGCGTCACGTCATGGCCGCGCAGCTCAAGGTACTTACAGCTATCGAGGACCGCCTTGTGCTCGGTGGCGACCGTGATGATGTGTTTCCCCTTGTCGCGCAGGTACTCGGCAACCCCCTTGATCGCAAGGTTGTCCGACTCAGTGGCGCCGCTGGTGAACGAGATCTCCTTGGGCTCCGCACCGATCAGCTTGGCAACCTCAACACGAGCGTTCTCCACCGCTTCCTCTGCGGCCCAACCGTACGGGTGCGTGCGACTCGCCGCGTTTCCGTACGTCTCGGTGAAGTAGGGGATCATCTTGTCCACGACCACGGGGTCAACCGGACAGGTTGCAGCGTAATCGAGGTAGATCGGGGTCTTGATTGTGGTCGTCATTGCGTCCTCGGTCTCACCAGCGCGCTGCTGGGAATCGGTGCCGGGGTGCTCGGAGCCAGGTGAACCCCGGCTACGAGACTGGGGACATGTGCGTCGGCGTGGACAGACTCGCAGGTGGAGCACGCCTCGATGTCATGGTCGGTGGTGCACGCGCGGCAGCCTTCGAGGTACGCCAACGATTCCATCAGATCGCGCTCGAGCTGCAGCAACCGTTCGACCTGAGCACGGGTCTCGCCCAACCGACCGCCGAAGAGTTCTCGCAGACTCTCCATCGCGATCGGGGCGGTGTCTTTGGATTCCACCGTGGTGATCAGCGACTCGATCTGCCCAAGGGTGAAACCCATGTCCTGGAGTTTGCCGATCCAGTAAACGCGTGCCATCTCGTCGGGCCCGTACTTGCGAAACCCGCCTTCGGACCGCACCGGAGACAGCAAGCCACGCTCCTCGTACAGGCGCAGCGCACGGACGGTCTTGCCGGTCTTGCGGGCGAGGTCACCTATCTTGAGTCGGTCGGTCACGAGAAAGCTTCCGCTACGTCAGGGTCAGCGTTGGGGGAGAGTCTGGTGCGGACCCGGCCGCGTGTCAAAGTCACCATGCCTATGATTCTAGTACTTTGGCCGACAACGCACCGGAGTTTGCGCACACTAACCTTAACGTGCACGTAAGAGTTGGAGATCTTTGGCCGCCCACCGGGCCCGCGAAACCCGCGAATTGAAAGAGCGCGAACTCCGCTCGGAGTCCGCGCTCTTTGGCAGGATCGTCGCTCGGAAAACCCGAGTCGACTGCCCTAGTCCCGACTTGGGCGACGAGGCCGTCGCGGCCGCCGCGGATCCTTCTTCGGCTCAGCCTTCGGGTCCGGCGCATCCGGGGTCGGCTTCGGCGGAAGTGGCCGGTCCGGCTCCACCACGGGATCCTTCGGGTCCTCTTTCTTCGGCGTCTTGGGCTTCTTCGGCTTCTTCGGCTCCGCCTTCTTCTTGGTAATCTTGGGCGCCTTGGGCACGACAACCTCGATGACTTCGGGCTCAGGATCGTCGGGCTTCACCCCAAGATCGTCGGCCAGCGCCGCGTTGCTTTGTCCCAGAACGACGGGCACTGCGACCAACGCCACGGCCATGGCAGCACCAACACCGCTGCCCACCATGTAGCCGGGACCATCGGTGCCAGCGCGCGCCTTGTAGGCGTAGGCCATGGGCGAAGCGGCATACTTCGTGGCAATCGGTCCGAACTCAGCCTCTGGGTTGGCGCCGTTGGCGACCGCCTGGGCCGCCGCGAGCGCGACCTTGCCCTCTTCGGTCTCGGTATTGCCGATGCCTTGGACCGACATGTGAAGCACGAGCTTCCCGTCCGGTTGCGCGATCCACATGGACGCGCTTGAGAACGACGCGAGCATGCCCAGGCCCTGCAGCAATTGCTCGGCTTTCACGTCCGGCGCGGCCTTGAGTCCCGCTGTGGCCAGATCGCGCAGTTGTTTGCCGTGGAGGAAGTCCATCGGCAGGTGCATCGCGAAGCTGACTTCCTTCTTGCGCAGGCCGTCGGCCAACGCGGTCGGTAGCGCCGCCAACAGACCCGCGCTGGGGCCCGATCCGGCGGTGTCCATGAACTTGCCGACCCCCTCACTGTTGGGGCCAACCGCGACGGTGAAGACCTCGCCGGAAGCAAACGCCCATGCGTCCATGTGCAGGCCCGTGTAGCTCTTGAGGATGTCCGCCTCCGGGATCCCTGTGAGCGCAACGTGCATGGCGTCGGTCTGCTTGCCACCACCCTCGATGGCGACCTTCTCAACCGCCATTTTCGCGTTGCCGAACTCCGGCAGCTCCTTGGGCGCCGAGTCCTTGAGCGCCTCGCCCAAGGCCAACAACGGCGCGAACTTCGAAGCATCGGAGATGCCGGCCTGAATCACGATACCGCCCGGGTCGACCGAACCAGCGAACACGAAGTCCCCGGTCATCGCATTGGCGAAATCCTTCACTGGCGGCGGCGCTCCGCCCATGCCGGCGACGCCGTCTGCGAGCACCTTGGGATTGACGTGACCCCAGACGAATCCGGCGCCCGGCTTGACGTTGGCGAGCGTCTTGGCCTCGCCTGGACTCAGAGCGTCGGCGATCTCCTTGAAGTTGTCGTCGCCCGCAGGTGGTGCCAGTGCCAGGTGCAGCGAACCGGGCATCGTCGTGACCGCAGCGTTGATCGCATCGGGCCCCTCCTTGATATGCAAAATGAGGTTGGCGTCCTCGAGCTCAATACCGGGGATGAGGTCGGTCAGCGTCGCGCGCAGCGGGCCTGGGTCTTCAGAGCGGGCGTAGGCCTCGAGGTCCTTGTCCTTGCTCGTACAAACGTTCCAGCCGTCGGTATCGGGGATGGCCTTGCACTTGGCGGTCTCTTCGGCGAACTCGGGGTCGAGCGCGGTCGCGAACTTGTTGAGCGCCATCGGGTCTTCGGCATTGAAGACGAAATACGAGGCGCTTCCGTCCTTGATCAACGCCATGCCCTCTTTCGGGTACATCCCGGAGTCTTCAAGGGCGGGTCGCAGTTTTTCGTGGAACTTGGCGATCTCAGCGTGCGCTTCGAACACATCACCAAGTTTGGCCTTGAGGTCCGCGTCCACGTCCGCCCCGCTGAGTTTGGCGAGCGGACCGTCGACAAAACGCATGCCCTGTTCGATGTAGTCGGCCAGCACCGTCGCATCGCGCACGATCATGAACTCGGCCTTGTCGTTGGGGACAAACTTGAGCATGAGGTCCAGACCGGCGTGCAGTTCCTCCACGGGAACCGGCTCGATCTCGGCCTCGACGACGGGCGTCGGGTCGACCTTGGGGTCGGCCTTGTTGTCCTCCGGCTTGACCTCGGCCTTCTCCGCCGGCTCTGAGTCCTCGTCCTTCTTTTTGGCGTCGTCGGCCTCGGGCTCGTCTTTCGACTCCTCCTTGACCTCCTCGCCTTTGACTTTGGCTGCTAGTTCCTCGACCTTGTCGCACCCAACGGGGACGAGCATGGTCGCGGCCAACAGGGATGCGAGCGGCAGCGTAGAGCCGCCGCGCAACGTTCGCTGGATGCGCATAGCCGCGGAGGATAGCCGAAACTTCTGCCGTGAGTAGGGACTTTTCCCGGTTCGTCGCAGGATCTTTGGCGCACCCCAAATTGTCCCCAGCGGCGGCCAAAGTTTGGCCAAACTTCCCGGACAATCGCAGACCATGGGCGTCTGCGATGCGTTCATGCGATGCTCCGAAATGTGATTCGCGGCGTCGGCACAACGTTCTGGGCGTCGAGCGACAGCTTCGTCGGGTTTGGTTTAGTTGTGTTGTGCAGCGCGACGCCCTTACTCGGGTGCGATCCTGTAGACGAACCTTCGCGGCTGGAACAACGCGCGGCGCAACGCAGTCGCGAGGTCGCATGGGGTGCGAGCGCATCCCCCACTGCGGCCGCTTCGGCCCCGCCGGCCGTCGAGGCATCGAGCCCCACGCACGACGTGATCTCGCCAACGCCAAAACCGCAGGCATCGGAGACCGAGCCGCCCGCACCCAAACCACCCGGGCTGCCACCGTCCGCGCTACCACCTCCCTCGGAGCGCGTCACGCTCGCGCTCGCGCTCGATCCCGACGTGGTCTACCGAACCTCGGTCGTGGGCATGGTGTCGTTTCCAATGAACGACAAACCGACCGGGTACGCGCGCGAGGAAACCGTGCGACTCCAAGCGTGCGAGGGCGAAGGCATCTCGCGCCACTGCACGCTGGTGCACCAGTTTTCGGGCTTTGAGGCGGAGCCCCCTGCCGGGCGATTTCTGCAGGGGGACTACGACCGCGTGGCGCATGTGCGCTCAAGGCACGCGATCACGGCGACCGGTTTTCGTTCCGGCGTCACGGCACTCGACGCACTGGACCCCGGCCCCGCGATCGACCCCTCGATCGACGACGTTCTCGGCGCAGAGTTGTCGGACGTCCATCGCTTCTTCTGCATCCGCTTCCCCAACGAGCCGGTGGGCGTAGGCGCGAAGTGGTCCGACACCTGCACGACCGTCAGCGCGGGCACGCCCGGGAAACGCACGGTCACCTGGGAACTCAGCAAGTTGGCGGACGATCCCGCAGGGGGAAAACGCGCGGAACTTTCTTACGTCGGCACGTACGAGCAACTGGCGCGTGACCAGAGCGCCGTTCAGCGTCAGGGCACCATCAGCGGGACACTGTATTTCTTCGTCGACGATGGGCAGCCGCACCTCATGCGCGAGACCATTGCGGTCGCGCTCGGCCGCACCGGTGTGGTCACCAAGACCAGCATCAACATCCAGTTTGCACGGGAAGACTCAGGCGCCCCTCAAGGCCGAGTCCGGACCGATGGCGGCCCGTTTCCGGTGCGTGCGCCACCCGCAACACAACAAGACTAGAGACTCGGCGTCCAACGCGTCTTGTCCGCAGCGCCTTCGTTCGGTAGCGTTGCGCGACGCCACATGAGCTTTTCCGACAAAATGCGAGAGAGTCTCGGCGCCGAAGGTGCCCGCGTCGAGGTGGCCCCAAAAAACGAGTCCACCCCCGCGGGATCGGCTGGACAGGTATCCATCTCGATCGTGGGCGGCACGCAAGCGGCACGCATCTAGTCGCTGGTCGTCCGGCTAGTCCAGGCGACACGGCACTGGGTCGCCACCGACGGCACCACGATTGCCGAAGCCGACGCGCCGCCCAGGGATCAGCGCAAGGAGCTGACCGCCGCGTGGGAGCGCGCGACATTGGCAGACTTCCGCGTCGACGTCGGGCACACCGTTGAACCCGACGAAACGCATGTCGTGGTGGTTGAGGTTGCGATCCCCGACGATTGCGCCTCGAGCTCGGCCGCCTGCAACCACACGGTGAACGTGCAAGCAGACATCAAGGGTCAGATCGACCCCACGGGCAACGCACGCATCACCGTCAGTTGACGCGCGGCAAGTTCGAGCGCCCTCGCCGAACTACAGTGTGCTCGGCGGTCCTACCCTTCGGGCTGCTAGCATCGCCATTGTGATGACGACGCTCCCGTGGAACCCATCGCGTCGGCGCGTGAACACGACGTTGGCAGCCGCTGCGATGACGGCGGGCGCGGCCGCAACGATGCTTGTCGCACCGTCACCAGCGGCCGCGGCACGCGTCGTTTTCCTCAACGCCGACGCTGTGGTGATCAACGCCGACAACGGCCAGGACCCGACGCTCAACTCGTACTCGACCACCGGATTTACAGCGGGACCTATCTCGGGATGGCCAGCGCTTACCGACGATGACAAGCGCGAACTTGTGTACCTCATGAAGGAGGCCACGGTCCCGTTTGACATCACGTACACCTGGGAGCGACCGGCCGCCGGGAGCTACGACATGATTGTGATGGGCACCGCGGCGGACAACGCGGCGCTGTTTGGCGGCGTTGGATGCAGCGGCGCTATCGGTCTGGCGGACTGCGACGACGGCAACGCTGAGAACGTCTCGTTCCTCTTCTACGGCTGCATGGACGCCGAGGACCAGGACAACCTGCACTCGGTCGCCCACACGATCTTTGCGGCGCTCGGCTTCGGCTGGGGCTTGGAAAACACGTCAGTCGGCGGCCAGATCATGGGGTCGTTTTTCGACAACGGCGGCTCGGTCCAGTTCGGCGCGTCGTGCACCGACATCTCGGGCGCCGCCAACTGCACCGAGCACCCCGGATGCGCCGTGGGACTGCAAAACGCTTCCACTGATCTACTCGGGCGGCTTGGCGCGCGCGTCGATGACGGGATGCCCACGCTGCTCATCACCGAGCCCGTCAACCTGACCGTCGTCGACAGCACGTTCACCGTGCAAGCGGAAGCCGAGGACGGATTTGGCGGACTCACCGTCGAGTTGCTGATCGTCGAGGCCGACGTCACGGAGCAGGACGAAGAACCGCCGTATTCGTGGACGCTTGCCGACGTCCCCGACGGCGAATGGACGCTGCAGGTGACCGTCACCGACGCCGATGCCAACGTGCACACCGAGCAGGTGACCGTGTGTGTGGGAACCGAGACCTGCCCGGATGCCGGGCTTTCGGACACTGGCGGAAGCAGCACGGGGGCGCTCGACGACACTGGAAGCGGAGACGAGGACGCCTCCAGCACGGGTGACGCCGCCGCAACCTCGACCAGTTCGAGCGGCGGGGACGATGG
>JAESSZ010000996.1 GCA_016763875.1 Nannocystaceae bacterium | reverse complement strand
CATCGAACATCGCCACGAGCGGACCGGGCGACCAGACATACAGCCGACGCAAATCGGACCCCGCCGTGACCACAACCGCGGGGGCTTGGGGTGTCCCGCCGACGGCGACTTCGTCGATCTCATCCGCGCCGCCGAACAACGCGGCCGGCAGCGCCAACACGAGCAACGGCCGCTCGATGTCCAAGATCAACAAACCGCCGGATGCAGACCCCACCGGAGATGCCCTCACAACAATGAATCGATCCCCTATCCAGCGGGGCCCGGACAACTCGACGCCGTCCACCATACCCAGGACCGCGCGTTCACGACTGCCCGCGGACACGACACTGACCACGCCCTGCCCCGCGACGTACCCGGTGCGAGCAACCCGACCGGAGCTCCCCGGTGCAAGCGCAGGCGCCCCGCCGCCAAAACCCGGCTCGGCGGCTGGCACTCTTCCGGCCGAAACGAACCCGCACGGTTCGGCGGAGGCGGTAATCGTCCACAGCGTCATGCCGTCCGACAAGGTCTTCATCAGGATGGCGCTGCCGTCGTCGGCGTACCAGTACTTTCCCGCTTCGTGTCCACCGAGCCCACCGCCCGCCAGCGCCTCGCACCCCTGGCGTTCGCTGGGCGCTGCCCCCACAGGCCCGACCAGAAAACGCTCGGTCTCGTCCAAGTCGACATCGACACGAACGGCGTCGTGCGCCACCAGCGAGTAGCCGCGCGCGATCGAGAGGATCTGTCCGTTGGGCAGCGGCACTGGCGTGGTGACCTCGAGGCTCTCGCCCACCAGCTTCGCACTTGGCTCTGCGCGGTCCGACTCCGCGAGAAGTTGCTGGACGTCCGCGGCGATGGTCTCGACCATGAGTTCCGCGGGACCGATCCGCTCCACGCGCTCGATGGCGTCTGCGAGCCGGTCCCGCAACTGGATGACAGCGATGCTCGGCGACTCGTTGTCGCTCAAGGTCTCGGCCAACGCGGGCTGGGCGAACAAGGTCTGCAGCACCATCGTCGAGGGGCCGCGTACGACATCGCTGGGCTTGGGATTCACGGTGAGAGTGTGGGGAAACGCCAGGTCGCCGGACGACAAGACGACGAACTTGGCGGACTCGGGAAAGTCCGGGACGCCCCCCTCAATGTCCAACGCGGAGAAATCGACGTCCTGCGGATTCTCGAACACCACCCACGCGTATCCGAAGCGATCGGCAAGCTGCATGATCGCTTCGGTACCCTCGACCTGCAGATCGGGGACATCGCTGTTGGCCTTGCTCACCCATGCGGCAAGACTTCCCTCCGCGGCATCGAACCCGAGGTTGCTGAGCGGGATGCTGCGGCCCGACGTCGAGGACACGACGATGACTTTGTGCAGCTCCTCGGGGTTGCCCGTGCCTTGCGGACCCATCAACGACCACGCCGCCCCCGCTAACACGCACAGCGCCAACACCACGACAACAACGACGACCTTGCCGCGCCCACTGCGCTTGAGCACCTCGAGATCCGACCGCGAGTTGAGCGCATCCTCCATGGGGTCGAGGGTCTCAATTCCCTGAATGCGCCACCAGGCAGCCGGCCCTGGATGCCGAAGCGCACGTGGACGCTGCGATGGGACGCTGGAGACCCACGGACAATGTTCTGACGGCTATCAGGTCTGCGTGACGGCCCGGACGCCGTTGAACAGCAGGCCCGCGCCCCAACCGATGTCCGGCAACTCGCCGCGATCGCGCTGCGCTATCCAGTGCGGGTGGTTCTCCGGGTACAGATACGCCTCGGGATGAGGCATCAACCCAAGCACGCGGCCGGTGGCATCGCACAACGCCGCAGCTCCGCCTGCCGATCCATTCGGGTTGTGAGGCCAGACCTCGGTCGGCTTGCCCTCGTTGTCGGCGTAGCGAAAAACGATCCGGTGACTGGCCCGCAGTTCATCGCGGACCTCATCACTGGCGAACACGAGTTTGCCTTCGCCGTGGCGGCACGGGACTTCCAGCGGCTGCCCCGTGGCGCCGCGCATGAACACCGACGGCGTGTCGACATCTGGGATCAGTGAGACCCAGCAGTCCCAATACCCTGGCTTGTCGTTGGATACGAGCGAGGCCGACTGAGGCGCCAAGCCCTCGTTCGCCACGCGGCCGAGCGCAGGGACCAGACCAAGCTTCACGATCGTCTGAAACCCGTTGCAGATCCCGAGGACCAGGCCACCGTCGTCGACGTGCCGACACAGCGCGTCCCCGAGTTGGTACCGTACTCGGTTGGCAAACACGCGCCCCGAGGCGATGTGGTCACCAAACGAAAACCCCCCCGTGAACGCGATCACGTCGGTCCCCTCGAGCGCGTTGGGGCCCTTACCCAGGAGGTCGGCGAGGTGCACGACTTCGGTGTCCGCACCCGCCATCGCGAAACCCGCGGCCGTCTCCGCCTCGCAGTTCAGACCGTACCCGGCCAAAACCGTCACCCGTACGTCCGATGCTCCCGCAATCGGATCGAACACAGACGGAGCCCACGGACGGCCGCGAGTGCCCGCGCCCGCATGGCTGGCTTGGTTGGTGGCAGCAGCCTCGACCATCGGCCTAACCGCTGGTGCCGCCGGATCCGCCAGTGCCGCTGGATCCGCCAGTCTCGTCGGATCCGCCGCCACTCTCTTCGCCCATCATCCCGCCGTCGGCCGGGCACCTGACGGCAAGATCCATCTCACCGGGCAACGAAGCCGGGTCCGTGGCTTCGAGACGCTGGACAGCAAACGTCGAGGCCGTGAGGTCGAGCATGAGCGGCTCGAACACCTCGCCGCCGGCTTGGCCACAAAACAAATTCTCATCAATGATGTTGCCGGCCAGCGAAACGTCGGCCTTGATCGCACCACCCGTGATCGGGTTTGCGGCGCCGACGACGTTCAGAACGCCCAACGACTCGATTGAGAACGCGCCGCTCGCATCGACCTCGATGTCCGGCACCACGATGAGATCGCCGACTTCCACGCGCGGCTCGGTCACACTGCCCTGGTCCAGCGACAGCGGCTGCAGCGTCATCGCCAAGATGCCACCGGCACCTTCGGCCGTGAATGTGACCTCCGCGATGAACTGCAGCGGCAGCCCGGGCTGAATGATGGTGTCCAGCGCAAACAGGAACGTGCCGCTGACGTCCGCGAGTTGACCGCCGACGTCCAACTTGACGTTCTGGGCTTCCTCTCGCTTCTCCTCGGTGTCATCGATGAAGCCGTCGAACTTGCCGCTGACATCGGGGCTAGGGCAGCCGGTAAGCGCGACGAGACTGAAGATTCCCGTCGCCGGCACGACGGCCATTGCGAACGCCTTCGCCATCGAGCGGCGGCAGCGGTTTTCCAGGGGCCCAGGGGCAAATGGTCGACGGGTCATGGTTCGCTCGTATTTCGCTTCCGCGGTAGGCAGTGTAGAGTCCCGCGGACCGCGAACACAAGTACTCCGATCCGACCATAGCGCCCGCGGCGGCCCGGTCGGAAGTCCAAGGCCAGCCCGATGTCCGTCACCGACCGCCTCCGCTCGTTCCGCTCGACTGTTCGTACTGCGGGCAAAACCGTGGGTAGCCACGTGGCCAACGCCACTGCCCGCCGTCTGCCGCTGCTGTCTTTGCTCGCGGGGGTACCGCTGGCCCTGTCGTGGTCGGCCTCGGCCTCGGCCTCGGGGATCTCGGCGGCTCGCTTTGGCGGCGAGCACGGTCACCCGACGACAGACAACCCCACCGCCATCTACTACAACCCGGCCGGGATCGCGCTGTCGGACGGCACCCACATCTTCATCGATACGACGACCGCGCTGCGGTGGGCCTCGTACGACAGACCTGGCGTTGCGCCCGACGTGGTGAACTCCCAGGCGACCTTGGACATCGCGCCGGGTGCCAACGACGGTAAGGCAACGCTCTTCAACGCAATCGCGGCGCCCTTTGCTGGCGTGACCTCGGACTTCGGTACCGACTTCATCTACGGTGGGTTGGCGGTCTACTTCCCGTTCGGCGGCTCAGCGGTCTGGGACAAGAACCCGACGTACACCGGGGACAACGACTTTCCGGGGGCCCAAGACGGCACCCAGCGCTGGTACTCCATCGACGGCTCGATCCGCTCGATGTACATCACCACCGCGCTCGGGTTCAACATCCGCAAGATCGGCTTGTCGCTTGGCGTCACCGGCAGTGCGATCCGCAGCAACGTCACGACGATCCGCGCCCGCAATACCAATGGCAGCGACGACCTGCTGGATACCAACGGCAACTTGCTCGAAGGCCGCTCCTACGTGGATG
>JAESSZ010000101.1 GCA_016763875.1 Nannocystaceae bacterium | reverse complement strand
TTGAGCAGCGCGACCGCGGCGAGCGGGGTGGCAGCAACGGCACAGACATACGCAGGCAACGCCAACACGCCGATGATCACCGCGTCCAAGCCGTAGCCCGCCGCCTCCGCAAATGCCCCCGCGGGGACCACAACCTGGACGTAGGCCGCCGCCACGAGACCCACGAGCATCCAGGGACCCGTGTGCAGCAACAGCGCATCGAAGAACCCGTAGACCCGGGTGAGCGTGGGTGGCGGCTCTGCTCGCTCGCCGAGCTGCGCCAGCGGATCCACCGACGGCGCACTTGATGGCGAGGCGAGCTCGGGACGCCCGGCTAGCAGCGCCAAGACAACCGCGCAAAGGAACGCCAGCAGCAACGCTGCCCCGAACCGGACCAAGGTGAACGTCCCGCCAAACAACAAAACAGTGAGGGTCACCATCTCGGGACCCATCGCGGGTGTCGCCGTCAAAAACGCGGTGACCACCGCAGGGCCACCACCGCGGCGCCTCAACGACTCAGCGACCGGCAGCAGCGTGCACGCACACAGCGGCAGCGGCGTGCCGACCGCGATCCCGCGCAACGCCTGACGCACCGGACCACGCTCGGTGAAAAATCGTGTCGGGATGCGAGACCCAAACAGTTGCACGACAGCGCCGAGAACCAGTCCCAGAAGCAACATCGGCGCGGTCGCGAGCATCAGGTCGACAAATGCGACGCCGAGGTCGGCACGCACCTGGACCACGATGTCCCCCTTGGCGGAGTGCGCGTGGCCAACAATAAACGGCAGCGTGGCTCCGAGCGCAAGGCCGAGCACATCCACTGAGCCAGCCACCGATCCACGACCGCTGTTTCGCTCGGGTGCATGCAGCAGGACATGCACCAAGAATCCCGCGGCGGCGGCTGAGACCCAGGGCTGGATCGTCTGTAACGATTGGCCTTCGAACAGCGCGACGGTGACAAATCCAGCCAGCGTGGCCGCGAGCAGCGTTGCAGTGCGAAGTGCTGCACTACGCCGCCCGCGAGAAGCAAGCGCCGCCGCGACAAAGACCGCCGTAATCGGGACCGTGTGGGCCGCGATACCGATCACCAGATCGAGGTGGCTGTGCCCGTGCTCTTGCGCGGTCACGGTCCCCAGCGCGACGCCCTCGGCCCACTGGTGCACGACGAAGCCATAGAACGCCAACTCGGCGCCAAAGTTCTGTTGCCCGAACAACGACGCGCGGCGCAGCTTTGTGCTCAGGGCCGCGACGAACATGGGAGCCGCCAGCGCTCCGATGAAAGCCACGAGAGCCCAACTCCCGATTCCAGCCACGGCCTCGGGAAGCAGTTGCACGACCACCGCGGCAACCACCGCCGCGGCCCCGAAACTCTGCAGTCCGCCGACGAGCACGTTGTCGCGCGATGTCACCACCGCGAGCCCACCGCCCGCGATCACGGCGGCGGCAGTGACGAGTAGCGCAACGATCACGGGTCGACCCTCGACGTCGGTGCCCCAACTACGAACTCATCCGCCACACGCCCACGACACTGCCGTAGGCGGGCGGACGATGCCTTGATGCTCGCGGTGGGGCGCACAGTCGGCACACTGTACACACTGACGCGGTGACGGCGCTATCGCGGTTCTGCGACGCAGCGGCCATCCTGGCCGATGTGCGGCTGGTTGCTCAGTGCGGCGCTGATGAATCGCTGCAGGTCTTCGCGCGGCAACGTAGCGTCGGAGGCGTCATAGACCACCGGCCCGGCCGAGTCGGTCAACAACCCACCGTTGGCATCACGCAACGCGGCGAGGTTCTGATCGGCCAGCGACGCCCACGTCACCACCCCATCCGCGCCCGCCATGGCCGCGACAGCCTCAAACCGAAGCCGACCGCTCTCGGTGCCAAGCTTGTCCCAAAACAAATGCTGCAGGTGAAATCGGACATCCAGAGCGGTCGTGACGTTCTTGGACACCTCGATGCCGGGGCCGTCGTCCCCGTTCGTGGTGCAGTCCACGTAGTCCGTCGGATTGGTGATCCCCCAGGCAAAACTGACCGAACGGTCTTCTTTAGTCGCGGAGCCCTCGATCCAGTAGGCGTAGTCCCCGTCCTGAAGCATCACTACGTCCTGCTCGGTCACGCCAAAACGCCGCACCGTCGCATCGTTGGGCGGCGCTTCGATCGAGAAAGACACGGAGTTCCATCGCTGCGCGCCGATCGACTCGAGGAGCTCGATGTCCGGCTCCCCCTGAGCCAAATCCGCAACGTAGTAGGCGCGCGACGATGCCGCGGTATCGCCACCAGAGTTGGCGACTCTCAGTTTGCCGACCGACACGATCACGCGTGAGAACATAACGTTCCACCCGTCGACAAATGACTCAGTGTCCTCGTTCGCGGAACCGAGGCCCGCCTGGGCGACGCCCTCGGCATCCAAGGACACGACGATCTGCCCCTCCTGAAGGCCGTCGCAGGCTGCGAGCAACGCGACTGCAATCCACGCTTAACGGCTGACGGATGTGTTGGCGATCATGGCGTTTGCCCGGCGACGGCCCTTCGAACCCGGGTCGAGAAACGACCAGCCTCGGTGATAGCGACCCCGCCTCGGGCGCCAGTACTCTGCAACAGCGGCATGATCTCCGCAACGATCGCGTCCGCCTCTGCGTCACGCCCCACGTAGCGAAGCTCGCTCGCAAGCATCAGACGAACTTGGCCGACCTCCATTGCCTCGCCACCTGATGCCCCGTGGATCTCTGCCGCGGCCAGTAGCTTGTCGATCGCGGCCTGGTGCTCGCCCGAATCGCGTCGAGTTCGCACGCGTACGACAACCAGTACGCAACCATCGGTATGTCGGTCGGGACCTTGGCTTCAATCGTGGCCTCGACCGCATCGAGGAATACCTTGGCTTCCTCGTATTCACCTTGGGCCAACAACGCGCCCGCCAGCGTGTTTTGGATCCGGGCCGTCTCCACGTGGTCTTTACCCAGCTGCTCCGAGACCCGCTCCAACGCCTGCCGATAGTAGCCCTCGGCCTCTGCGTAGTTTCCGCTGTTGAAATACTCGACCCCGATGTTGTTGAGGGCCAACGCCACCCGATAGGAACGATCGCCCGTCGTGACCCGGTAGATCCGAATCGCATCCGCCTGCAGCGCCATGGACACCGCGGCGTGCCCCATCCGCGAGTGCGCCACCGAAGTCGCGACGATCGCATCCGCAACGATGGTCCGCGACTCACCGTAAGCCTGCTTCAAGATGCGTTGGGCCCGCTCCCCATGGACAAGCGCCGCTTCGTACTCGCCCTGCGCCGCCATCACCACCCCAAGTGCCATGTGGGCGCGCCCGACGTCCGGATGCTCGGGACCCAGCGCGTTTGAGATCCCCTCGACGGCGGCTTCGAACTCCACGCGAGCTTCCGAGTAGCGCCCGAGATCCTGGAACGCCTGCCCCACGTTGACCCGGTACATCGCCACCCGGTCGTCGTCGGGTCCCAGCGACGCGATACGGAGTTCGCGTGCGCGCTCGTAGCGACTCAGCGCGTTCTCGTACTCGCCCTTGAGCGACGCGATACGCCCTCGCGAACTCTCGATGCCCGCGTACCCAGGCATCGCAGGTTTGCTCCCGTGGGTGAGGGCGCCCTCGCCATGCTCGAGCCAATGTCGGGCCTCAGTGAACTTGCGACGGCGGATAAGATCGTTGGCCAGTGCGGTCGCTATTGCGGCAACGTCGGGATACTGACCTTGCGCCAACGCTTCGGACAACGCCTCGTGCATCGCCGCTTCGGCCTCGGGGCTGCGGTCCAAAGACAGCGCGGTGGCCCTCGCCGCCAGTGCGCGCACCAGCGACGGGCCGTGCCCGAGCGCTCGCGCCTGGTCAACCAACACGTCAGCCAGAGGCAGCGCCTCCTTGGACCGGTGCGAGGCGAGCAGCATGCTCAGCTCGGCCTGCCCGCGATTGAGAGCCTCGGCCTCCACCAACTGGTCGCGGGATGCCAGCCACTGGTCGGGGTTTTTACAACTCTCGACCGAGCTCAAGTCGCGAACGATACGCACCGCGTTCTCGATGCTGCGTTGGTCGCCCGCCGCCAGCATGTCCACCACGGACGACAACTCGTTGCGCCGCAGCGACAGACAGTGCATCTCGCGGGCGATCACAGCCATGTCCGCGCCTTGCGTCTGTTCCCGGCAAAGTTCGTCGTGGCGGGTCGTCCACTCGCTGACCCAGGTATCAAGGTGGTTGTGCGTAAACTGCAGCAGGTCCTCGGCATACGCGAGTCCTGTCGCCTCAAATGCCGCACGGATGTCGTCCCTGCGCGCAGAGTCCCAAACGCCGTCCAACTTGTGGGTGACTGAGGCGCAGTACGTGCCGTGTTCCTCATCACCACTCGCCGCAATAGCCGCCACGGTGGCAACGCCAACGAACAAAGGAGCCAGCAGCGCGTAACGCCGACGCCGAGGCGCCACCGCTTTGAGCAACGCCGCCATGTCGTGAAAGCGCTGCTCGGGCTGCGCGGACAGACCGCGCTTGATGGCATTGAGTGTGCGCCTTGAGTAGCGACCTTTCGGCAACCGGACTCGGCCTCGCTCGACCCGAGCGAGCCGTCGAACGACGGTCCCGCGACCGAAGGGCATCGAGTCATACAGCGCCTCGTACAGCGCGACGCAAAACGAGAACTGATCCGATCGAGCATCGGCGGTTTGGCCCAGCAACTGCTCGGGCGAGGCGTAGGGGGAGTCGTCGAAGATCCCTGAGAGACCCGCCGCGCGTACGAAGCTCCCCGTCGTCTCTTCAGACAACTCGCCGGACGCCAACGAATCGAGAGAGCCACTATCGTTCTCCGACGGCAAAGCCTGTCCCGCGACCGAACCGACGTAGTCCATGTCTGTGACGCGTACCGTTCCATCGTCGCCGACGAGAATCGCGTGCAGGTTGAGGTCACGGTGGACTAGACCGGCGGCGTGCAGTGCACCCAGTCCTCGGCCGGCGAGACGCATGACCCGCAGAACCTCGGCACGAGACGGCGACGCGCGTCTCTTCCACGTATGGACAGAGGCACCCTCGATGAACTCGCGCGCGATGTAAGGGCGGCCGCGCCAAGTGCCGACGTCGTGCACCTTGACGACGTTGGGATGGGCGAGACGCGCCGTCGCCTGGGCTTCCGCCATGAGGCGGCGATAGCCTTCTTGCTCGTCCGCCGCATCGAGGGAGAGCAGTTTCAGCGCAACTTTGCGGTCCAGCTCCGGATCGTGGGCCGCGTAGATCTCCGAGTGCCGCGTCGATCCCAGGTGGGTGAAGATGACGTAGCGGTCGACCCGAGTGCCAGGCTCAGGATTGGCGGTTCGCGGTCCCGGGGATGCTGGCGGCGCCGTCCCTGCGGCGGCATCGTCTAAGTCGAAAAAACCACCACGACCCGACGCATCGAGGTGGGT